>JBAZOX010000065.1:0-11618 GCA_041648535.1 Desulfobacteria bacterium
ACCAGATACCTTGCCAGTTCTTTCTCTCCAAGGATATACAGAATATCATGAGGATTCGCTGGACCATCCATAAGAGGCTCTCCTGCCATTACTCTGTCCCCTTCATGAACACTTATATGTTTCCCTTTAGAGATCAGGTATTCTTTAGGTTCACCAATTTCTGGAGTAATTATAACCCTTCTCCTCCCTTTGATATCTTTACCAAAGGAAACAATACCATCGATTTCGGATATTACAGCATATTCCTTAGGTTTCCTCGCTTCAAACAACTCAGCAACCCTAGGTAATCCCCCAGTTATATCCTTTGTCTTGGTAGTCTCTCGAGGAATTTTGACAATAACATCCCCAGCATTTATTTGATTCCCTTCATTTACTATAATATTTGCTTTGACCGGAAGAAGGTATGTTGCCGGGGATTCTGATCCAGGTAACTTCGCAGTACGGCCACTTTCATTTTTAATAGAAATCCTTGGACGGGCATCAGGGTCCTTTGATTCGATAATCACCTTTCTAGAAAGGCCAGTAACCCCATCTACCTGCTCCTGCATAGTAACACCTTCTATTATATCCCCAAATTTAACAGTCCCGGAAACCTCTGTTAAGATAGGGGTGGTATATGGATCCCATTCTGCAAGCAGTTGTCCTGGCTTTACTGCCTCTTTTTCTTCAATCTTAAGTTTTGCACCATAAATGAGAGAGTACCGCTCTCTTTCTCTTTCATCATTGTCAAGTATCGTAATCATACCGTTACGATTCATTACTACTAAGTTGTTCTCTTTATTCCTAACAGCACTCAAATTTATGAATTTGACCTTTCCTTCAGTCCTTGACTCAAGGGTACTTTGCTCGGCACGCCTACTGGCTGTTCCGCCAATATGGAAGGTCCTCATGGTCAATTGGGTTCCAGGTTCCCCTATGGATTGGGCGGCAATTACCCCCACAGCCTCACCCAGATTGACTTTTTTCCCACGCCCAAGATCCCTGCCATAGCACTCCACACAGATTCCATTACTTAACCGACAGGTTAAAACAGAACGAATCTTTACCCTTTCAATACCAGCTTCTTCAATCTTTTTAGCAAGATTTTCATCAATCTCTTGATTGGCATCTACTAGTATTTTCCCTGTAAAAGGATCTTTTATATTATCTAAGGCAACTCTACCTAATATTCGATCACTCATTCGTTCAATAATCTCTCCACCTTCCACCAGGGAAGAAACATAGATTCCATCCAGAGTCCCACAATCAGCCTCAGTTATAATAGCATCCTGTGCCACATCTACCAACCTGCGGGTAAGATACCCTGAGTTGGCAGTTTTTAAAGCTGTATCAGCAAGACCTTTACGAGCCCCATGAGTGGATATAAAGTATTGGAGAACAGTCAATCCTTCTCTAAAATTTGCAGTAATCGGTGTTTCGATGATCTCTCCTGATGGTTTTGCCATCAATCCCCTCATACCGGCCAACTGTCGGATTTGCTGCGCACTTCCTCTAGCGCCAGAATCCGCCATCATAAATATGGGATTAAAGCTGAGTATTTCCTTCTTTTTACCATCAGCCCCAATTATCTCTTCCGTACCCAGCTCATGTAACATATCATCAGCAATCTTCTCCGTAGCCTGCGCCCAGATATCGATTACCTTATTGTACCTTTCACCATCCGTTATAAGTCCTTCGGTATACTGGGTTTCAATCTCACGGACCTCGTTATGGGACTTCTCCAGAAACTCTGCTTTATTGGGAGGAATAAGCATATCATCAATTGAAATAGAAATTCCAGCTTTCGTAGCAAACTGATATCCCAAATCCTTCAATCTATCAGCTAAAATAACGGTCTTCTTGCTACCGCATAATCTGTAACATTGGTCGATTAAATTGGCCAGTTCCTTCTTATTCATTACCCTATTAATGGAACTAAAAGGGATCTCATCAGGGACTATTTCCTTTAAAAGAATTCTTCCTACTGTTGTTTCCACCAGTTCTCCATCCATTCTCACCACAATTTTGGCATGGAGGTCTATTTCCGAAGAATCATAGGCTATTCTTACTTCCTCTGGATTAGAAAATACCTTACCTGAACCTTTAACAAAGTCTTTGTCTCGGGTCATATAGTAGATACCCAAAACAATGTCCTGTGTAGGAACAATTACAGGTCTTCCGTTGGCAGGGGATAGAATATTGTTTGTGGACATCATCAAAGCCCTTGCTTCAATCCGGCCCTCGATGGATAGCGGGATATGAACGGCCATCTGATCCCCATCAAAATCAGCATTAAAAGCAGCACATACCAACGGATGCAATTGAATGGCTTTACCTTCAATTAAAACCGGTTCAAATGCCTGAATCCCCAGCCTATGTAAAGTTGGTGCCCGGTTTAGAAGAATAGGGTACTCTTTAATTACTTCTTCTAGAATGTCCCACACCTCTGGCGTTTCTTTTTCAACCATCTTCTTTGCACTTTTAATGGTATTAACATACCCTTTTTCATCTAATTTGTTATAAACAAATGGTTTAAAAAGTTCTAACGCCATCTTTTTGGGAAGTCCGCATTGGTGCAGCCTTAGTTCTGGACCAATAACAATAACTGAACGGCCAGAGTAATCAACGCGTTTACCCAAGAGATTTTGTCTAAACCTCCCCTGTTTCCCTTTAAGCATGTCACTCAGAGATTTTAAGGGCCTCTTGTTTCTTCCGGTAATGGCCCTTCCTCTTCTTCCATTATCGAACAAAACATCAACAGCTTCCTGAAGCATTCTCTTCTCATTACTAATAATAATCTCTGGGGCATCCAGTTCCAAAAGCCTTTTTAACCTGTTGTTCCTGTTAATAACTCTACGATAGAGATCATTAAGATCTGAGGTAGCAAATCGCCCACCGTCTAACGGAACCAACGGCCTCAAATCAGGTGGGATAACAGGTATAACCTTTAATATCATCCATTCAGGTTTATTACCAGAATTTTTGAAAGATTCTGCTACCCTCAATCGTTTGGCAATCTTCTTTCTCTTTGCCTCCGAGGTAGTACTTTTCATCTCCAGGCGCAACTCTTCGGAAAGCTTATCTACATCTATATTCTTCAATAGTTCCCTGACAGCTTCTGCACCCATACCAGCAGAAAAACTATCCCCATATTCCCTTTTAGCTTTTCGATATCTCTCTTCCGTTAACAACTCTCCTATTTTCAACGGGGTATCATTAGGGTCTATAATAACATAACACTCAAAATATAGAATTTTCTCTATCTCTCTCAGAGTCATGTCTAACAAAGCACCCATTCTACTCGGAAGACTCTTTAAAAACCAAATATGGGCAACTGGTGATGCTAGTTCTATATGTCCCAATCTTTCTCGACGAACCTTCGACTGAATAACTTCAACTCCACACTTTTCACAGACAACACCACGATGTTTTAACCTCTTGTATTTTCCACAATTACACTCATAGTCTTTAGTAGGGCCAAAAATCTTGGCACAGAATAAACCATCTCTTTCTGGCTTAAAAGTTCTATAATTAATCGTCTCCGGCTTCTTAACCTCTCCATGTGACCAGCTTCTAATAGTCTCTGGCGAAGTCAAGGATATCCTTAGAGAGCTAAAGCTCAATGGGATCTGGGGGTTTTCAAAAATTCCAAAGGAGTCTTTCACACTCAACCCTCCTGCATTTTAGAAGTTTTGGGTATATAAATCTTTCCCTCTTCAGCGCTCTGGGAATCCTTATACACCCCTTGCTCCTCAATTAACTCCACATCCAACGCTAAACTCTGAAGCTCTTTGACCAAGACATTGAATGATTCAGGCAATCCCGACTCCAGAACATTCCCGCCTTTGACTATGGTTTCATAGGTCTTAGTTCTTCCCCACACATCATCAGATTTTACTGTAAGAAACTCCTGTAAACAGTACGCAGCACCATACGCCTCAAGAGCCCAAACCTCCATCTCTCCCAACCTCTGTCCACCGAACTGAGCCTTTCCTCCAAGCGGTTGTTGAGTGACTAGAGAGTATGGTCCAATAGATCGGGCATGAATCTTATCATCCACTAAGTGGTGTAGTTTCATCATATAGATCATTCCTACAGTCACCTTTTGATCGAAGGCTTCTCCTGTCCTCCCATCAAAAAGTATGGTCTTGCCGGAAACAGGTAACCCAGCTAAGGCAAGGGATTTTTTTACCTCATCTTCCGAGGCTCCATCAAAAACCGGAGAGGCCATATATACTCCATTTCTAAGCTTCTTTGCCAATTCAATTATCTCTTCATCAGAGGCATCATCAATGATCTGATCGAATTCCTTGGATGAATATATCTCCTTGATTTTTGATTTTATTGCATCAACACTGTAGTTTTTCTCAAGATATTCATTTATACAGTTACCTAATCCCTTGGCAGCCCAGCCCAGATGAGTCTCTAAAATCTGCCCAACATTCATCCTTGAAGGAACCCCCAGGGGATTAAGTACTATATCAACTGGAGTCCCATCTTCTAAATAAGGCATGTCTTCCTCCGGCAAAACCCTGGAAAGTACCCCCTTATTTCCATGTCTACCTGCCATCTTGTCACCAACAGACAGCTTCCTCTTGGCAGCAACATTAACTTTTACCATCTTGATGACCCCGGGTGGTAACTCATCACCCTTTGTTATCCGGCTGATCTTCTGTTCAAATACCAATTTCACTAAATCAACCTGCTCATGAAAAACCTCTATGATTCTATCAAGTTCAGACTCAATATCTTTACCGTCAACGATTGAGACATCCCTCCATTTAGCAACAGGGATATTAAGAATATCTCCTTCTGTAATAACCTGTCTTTTCTTTAATAAAACAGTACCTTCTTTATCAACTGTTAATTTCGTAGCAGAGGTTTTCCCAATCAAGAGCTTCTTGATTTTTTGAACAGCACAATCCTTGAGGATACTAATCTCATCTTCCTGGTCAGTTAGTAGTCTTGATACTTCAGAATTCTCAATATATTTTGTCCTCTCATCCTTTTCTACCCCTCGTCTTGAAAATACCTTTGCATTAATTATTGTCCCTTGAACCCCTGGCGGAACCCTTAAAGAAGTATCTTGTACATCTCTAGCCTTTTCACCAAAAATTGCCCTGAGTAATTTTTCTTCAGGTGAGAGTTGAGTCTCTCCCTTTGGTGTAATCTTCCCAACCAAAATGTCTCCAGGTCCGACCTCAGCACCAATACGAATAATTCCACTCTCATCAATATCTTTTAAAGACTCTTCACCAAGATTAGGTATATCTCTGGTAATCTCTTCTTTTCCCAATTTTGTGTCTCTGGCAACTACCTCAAATTCCTCTATATGAATTGAAGTAAAGCTATCATCCTTTAGGACTTTCTCACTTATCAGAATAGAGTCTTCAAAGTTATAACCACCCCATGGCATAAAGGCTACCAAAACATTATGTCCTAAAGCAAGCTCTCCCATATATGTTGCTGTGCCATCTGCAATAATTTCCCCTTTTTTTATTTCATCTCCAACATTCACCAGGGGCTTTTGATTAATACAGGTGTTTTGATTAGAACGTTGATATTTGACAAGATTATAGATATCAATACTACTCTCTAACTCTTTTTCTTTTCCTTTTCCTTCTTCTTTAATCCTGACTACAATGCGAGAGGAATCTACATTTTCAACTACACCATTTTTCTTCGCTATTACAGTTACCCCTGAATCTCTAGCAATGACACTCTCGATACCCGTTCCTATCAAAGGGGCATCTGTACGCATCAGAGGCACTGCTTGTCGTTGCATATTAGAACCCATAAGTGCTCTGTTTGCATCATCATTCTCCAAAAATGGAATCAATGAAGCTGCTACACTAACCAGTTGATTAGGAGAGACATCCATGAAATCAACTTCCTCTGGTGAAATCATAATGAACTCTCCACTCTTACGAGCAGAAATTACCTCCATAACAAATCTTCCGTTTTCATCCAGTAGAGCATTAGCCTGAGCAATAATATGATCATCTTCATCTATTGCAGATAGATACTTGATATTCTTCGTTGCGACTCCATTAGCCACTTCTCTATAAGGGGTTTCGATAAAGCCATATTCATTAACCCTGGCAAAAGTGCTTAAAGAGACTATTAGACCAATATTTGGCCCTTCAGGGGTTTCAATAGGACATATTCTTCCATAATGTGTGGGGTGTACATCTCTGACTTCAAATCCTGCCCGCTCTCTGGTCAAACCACCTGGTCCCAATGCACTGAGCCGCCGTTTATGGGTAACCTCTGACAAAGGATTCGTTTGATCCATGAATTGAGAAAGCTGACTGCTTCCAAAGAATTCTTTAACCACGGCTAAAACAGGTTTAGCATTAATCAGATCATGAGGCATAAGCGTTTCAATTTCTTGCAAACTCATTCTCTCCTTAATAGCCCTTTCCATTCGTACTAAACCAAGTCGGTACTGGTTTTCAACGAGTTCTCCAACCGACTTAACTCTTCTATTCCCCAGGTTATCAATATCATCTATTGATCCCTTTCCGTTCTTCAACTCCACAAGCACCCTAACAGCTTCCAGAATGTCTTCCCTTTTAAGTGTCCTATGCTTTAAAGGGATATTCAAACCCAACTTATAATTTAGTTTTAATCTACCTACCTCCGATAGATCATAACGCTCAGGATTAAAAAAAAGATTACTAAAAAAGATGGTGGCAGTCTCCACAGTAGGTGGATCACTAGGGCGCAACCTTCGGTAAATCTCAATTATTGCATCTTCGGCGCTAGATATTTTGTCAATAGCCAATGTATTCCGCAACGACAAGTCAATGCTTCCATCGCTGATATGAAGCAAGTCAAATTCCTTTATCCCTCTGGATTTTATCTCCTTAAATTTCTCAAGGGTAAGTTCGTCATTACATTTAAGTACAACTTCCTCTAAATTAGGATCAATTACATCATGGGAACTGATACATCCCAAGATATCTTCAACTCCAGCAGAAATATGCTTTATTCCGGCATCTATCAGCTTGCGAACAACAGTCTGGGTTATTTTCCTACCTTTCTTAATAATTATCTCACCGGTCTCAGGAGATATGATATCGTTTGAGGTTTTAACCCCTACTAAAAGATCAGGTTCCATACTTCTGTAGATCATATTGCCTTCAAGAATGATCCTTTCGGACTTATAATAGTAATTTAACAGATCTTCAGTAGAATAACCTAGAGCTTTAATCAAAATAGTTGCCGGAAATTTTCTTCGTCTATCAATACGTACATAAATTATATCTTTAGGATCAAATTCTAAATCTATCCATGATCCCCGCTGAGGGATGATCCTTGCAGAATAAAGTAACTTACCACTGATATGGGTTTTACCTTTGTCATGATCAAAGAATATTCCTGGGGATCTGTGCAATTGGCTGACTATTACTCTTTCTGTTCCATTGATGACAAAAGTTCCATTATCAGTCATCAATGGAATCTCTCCAAAATAGACCTCCTGTTCTTTAACGTCTCTAATGTTTCGGGTGACTGTTTCATCATCAACATCCCAAACAACAAGCCGCACAGTAACTTTAAGGGGAAGGGCATAAGTCATTCCCCTTTGACGACATTCATCCACCCCATACTTTGGTTCTCCCATATCATAACTCACGAAATCCAGGGATGAAGTCCCGTTGAAATCTCTTATTGGAAAAACACTCTTAAACACTTCTTGAAGCCCGATATCCTCACGCTTATCAGGGTCGATATCCTTTTGTAAAAATCTTTCATAAGACCTCTTTTGGATATCTATAAGGTCCGGAATATCAATAATCTTTTGGATCCTTGTAAAATTTTTTCGTATCATACGGGTATTCAATGATACTGAGCGACCCATATTAACTCCTCTCAAGCCGGCAAGCGTCTCGGAATCTATACAACTTATTGAAGTTAAAGGTATTTTTTGTTTTGCCCACACAAACAGAAATCGTGAATTGTGAATCGTAAGTCGAATAAAAATAAAAGCCCCGTTTCCGACTCTCGGCTCCATAACAATGGTCTATTCAATCTCTACAGTAGCTCCTACTTCTTCTAATTGTTTCTTAATATCCTCAATCTCTGCTTTAAGAACTCCTTCCTTAACAGCTTTAGGTGCACTCTCAACCAAGTCCTTAGCTTCTTTTAACCCCAGTCCTGTAAGTGCCCTAACCACTTTAATAACTTGAATTTTTTTATCCCCCACCGCTTTTAGTATTACATTAAACTCAGTTTTTTCTTCAGCGACTGCTTCGGCCGGCACCTGACCGGTGGGCGCAACAGTAACTGGGGCTAAAGCTGAAACACCAAATTTCTCTTGCAATTCTTTTATAAACCCCGAAAGTTCCAGAACTGTCATATTCTCTATAAAATCAATAACATCTTCTTTAGTAACTTTTGCCATATCTTAATCCCCCCTAGTTTAATTTAATTTCAACTGTTACTTTATTTTTTCTTTAATCGCTTCTAGTACACAAATAAATTTTGAGAGTATCCCATTTAAGACCTGTACCAGGCTCGTTTGACTCGAAGCAAATAGAGATAGCATCTGTGCCAACAGTGCCTCTCTACTTGGGATCTCAGCAAGTAATTTAATATCATCGGCTGTTATAACTTTACCATCTAATACTCCAGATTTAATCTCTAACTTTGGATAATCTTTGCTAAATTTCATTAAAACCTTTGCTGGAGACAGAGGATCATCATAGCTAATAGCAATCGCAGTAGGACCACTAAAATAATCATCCAGTAACTCTAACTCTGTAGACTTAGCGGCAAGTTTTACAATACTATTTTTAACAACTCTATATTCTATTGCTTCGCTTCGAAGCTCCCTTCTCAGCCTATTTATTTCCTCTACATTCAGACCGCAATAGTCTGTAAGAATAGCAACCTTTGCTTTTTGAAATTTCCCGTTAAGTTCTGGAATAATTTGTTCTTTCAATTTTCTATTCAACGGTATCCAACCCTCCTTTTTGAGTAGGGATTAAAAACAAAACAAAAACCTCTGATAGATTCAGAGGCTATGGTAATTAAGGATATTAGCTTTATTCCTCTAATCTTACTTTAATCTCCCTCTAACATGGAGAGGGTCGATCTTTATTCCGGGGCCCATAGTTGAAGCAAGAACTACACTGCGTAAATACACTCCTTTACTTGAAGGTGGTTTTGCTTTAATTATAACATCGAGAAGTGATATAATATTATCCAATATCTTCTCTAAACTGAAGGAGACCCTTCCAACAGGTACATGAACTATGCCTGCCTTGTCAGCCCTAAAATCAACCTTTCCGGCTCTTAACTCTTTAACCACACGGGCAACATCAAAAGTCACAGTACCAACCTTGGGATTTGGCATTAATCCCCGCGGCCCTAAAATTTTCCCTATCTTTCCAACAAGACTCATCATATCCGGAGTGGCAACAACCTTATCAAACCCTAACCATCCTCCAGCAATTTTATCGATCAAATCCTCAGATCCAACAAAATCAGCACCAGCTTCATTTGCTTCCTTCTCTTTTTCTCCCTTTGCAAAGACCAGAATCGTAACCTCTTTGCCTGTTCCACTAGGTAAAACTACAGTCCCCCTCACCATTTGATCAGGCTTTCTAGGATCGATACCAAGCTTAATGGAAACATCAATCGATTCATCGAATTTGGCATAGGAACTGTCTTTTACAATTTTTATGCCTTCTTCCAACTCATACTTTTTAGTTGTATCAACTTTTTTTACTGCCTCTAAATATTTTTTCCCTTTTTTTGCCACTTTTTTCTCCAACTTAACACTGTCAGTAATCCTACAATTTATTATCTTGCTAAAAAACTATTCTATTATTTCTATCCCCATGCTTCTAGCTGTTCCCTCTATAGTCTTAATAGCGCCAGGTAAATCAATTGCATTAAGATCCGGCTGTTTGGTCTTAGCAATCTCCTCTACTTGTTTGCGTGTAACTTTACCAATCTTATCTTTATTGGGTTCCCCAGAACCTTTCACAATTCCAGCTGCTTTTTTCAGTAAAACTGACGCTGGAGGAGTTTTAGTAATGAAACTAAATGACCTATCGACATATACGGTAATAACAACTGGGATTATCATACCTTCTTGTTTTTGAGTCTGAGCATTGAAGGACTTACAAAACTCCATTATATTAACTCCATGTTGCCCTAATGCCGGTCCTACCGGAGGAGAGGGGGTTGCTTTACCTGCTGTAACTTGAAGTTTTATAATCCCAATAATTCTTTTAGCCATCGACACCCTCCTAGATTAAATCTTTTGGACCTGAAGGAACTCCAGTTCTACCGGCGTAGATCTACCAAAGATACTCACAAAAACCTTTAACTTTCCTTTTTCAGGTTTAACTTCTGCGACAACACCATTGAAATTTGTAAAGGGACCGTCAATCACTCTAATGGTATCACCCTCCTCGTATAATACTTTGGGTTTTGGCTTAAGAGTCCCTTCATTCATCTGATTCAATATTTCTCTTATTTCTTCATCCGGAATAGCTACCGGATCGGTTCTTCCACCTATAAAACCTGTAACTTTAGAAGTATTTCTAACAATGTGCCAAGTTTCGTTATTCAATTCCATATTGATTAGTATATATCCTGGGAAAATCTTTCGGTCAGAGGTCTTTTTCTCGCCTTTAACAAGTTCAACAACCTTTTCTGACGGCACAAGAATTTCAGAAAAAAAATCTTCTTTTTTATGGGACTTTATTCGTTCTTCTATAGCCGTCTTAACCTGATTTTCACAGCCCGAATATGTATGGACCACATACCACTTTTTTGCCATTGTTTTAATTGCAACTCACTAGATAAAATCCTAATCAGCCTAAAATAATCCTGATCAGCCTCGATAACCCAATGTCAATAAGGCCCAAAAACATAGCTACGATAATTACAACAACCAAAACAACAGAAGTTGATCCAATAGTTTCTTTTCGAGAAGGCCAACTAACTTTTTTTAACTCAACTTTAACTTCCCTGAGAAACTTAATTGTTTCATTAACCACTTGGAAACCTCTTATGGGGGAGTCACCAGATGATGGCAGGCCAGGAGGGATTCGAACCCCCATCCCCCGGATTTGGAGTCCGGCGCTCTAGCCATTAGAGCTACTGGCCTACTTAGCCACCTGAAGTAGACTTAACACAATATTTGAAAATTTATAAACAAACCTCTGGTTAATGTTTCCACAAGGAGGCAGGACAAACAAGTAACAATAAAAACAAAAGCCTAAATAAAAATAGAACCACGCTCAGCGTGGCATACCAAAAACACTCCAATAAATAGAAAAGGTAGGTAACTTATTTGGTTTCCCTATGAAGGGTATGATTACGGCAGAACCTACAATACTTTTTGAGTTCTAATTTATTAGGTGTAGTTCTTTTGTTTTTTGTCGTTGTATAGTTCCTCCTTTTACACTCACCACAAGCAAGGATAATAATCTCTCTCATATCTAAATCTTTTCATTTAATTATTTGACTTTAATTTTAAATCAAAGCCATTATTTTATTCAACAATATCACTTATCACACCAGCGCCCACAGTTCTACCACCTTCACGAATAGCAAACCTCAACTCCTTCTCCATGGCTATCGGAGTTACCAAATCCACAACCAATGATACATTGTCT
>JBAZOX010000066.1:0-11331 GCA_041648535.1 Desulfobacteria bacterium
TAAAGGTCCATACCGGCTGAGTGCTCGGTCATGTATCGGGGCAAAGGTACGTCGCCATCCGTATCTTCTCTTACCCTTTTTATCTGAACCTTAACCTCTTCCATCTTCTTTAGGAACTCCTAAATTTCTGAACGAAACCTAACAACTGAATAAGTACTTACAAGAACAAAAATACCCAATTAAAAATCAGGTGTCAAGGCATTTCTAGGTTGGGTTAAGTTTGATGAAGCCGTCAAATTTGCTTGACATGGGTTATTAAGATGTATATAAATTCGAGGTCAAGGTAGTTTTAAACCCTCAATCCGTCAGAGGCGGAGAGAATTCAAAACTCTCACTGGAGGATATTGGAAGGATACCAGATGAAAGATATGATTGTTCAAGGTTTTTTGGACAGTGCTGATTTAAAGGTAAGATTTGTTAAGGAGAATGTTGATAGGATAACATCTGTAGTCGAAGCGATTACCAATTCTATTAAACAGGGCAATAAGATCATCCTTTTTGGTAATGGCGGGAGTGCTGCTGACGCTCAGCATATTGCTGCCGAGTTTGTAAATCGCTTCTTAATTGAGAGGCCCCCCCTCCCGGCGCTGGCTTTAACTACGGACACTTCTATAATTACAAGTATAGGTAATGACTCAGATTTCTCTGATATTTTTTATAAACAGATAAGAGCTTTGGGAACGAAGGGAGATGTGGCTATTGGACTTAGTACAAGCGGCAACTCGCTCAATGTTATAAAAGCCCTACAGGCTGCAAAGGAAATGGGTTTGAAGACAGTTGGGATAACAGGCAAGAACGGGGGGGAGATTGCAAAAATAGTAGATTACTCATTAAATGTTGCTTCGGACAGCACCCCTCGCATTCAAGAGGTACATATTACCATTGGCCATATTATCTGCGAGATGGTTGACTATCTACTATTTCCAACCAGAAATGCATAGTGTTATTAAAACATTGGTGGTAACCGGCTATGATGTTGCCGGCTACTCAAACGACCTGGAAAATAGCGACGTAGAACGTCTTCTCCAAAAACCCTTTAATTACTCTGTTCAAGGGTATTGGGTGTCCCAGTATCTACAGGTTTTGTTATATTAATCATTATGGGCCCCAGGGGGGTATCATCAAATAGGGTACGGTCCACCTCTTTATCAGATGCCTTTGATTCAAATCTCAACTCAAAGGACTTCTCATCGCTCTTGTGCCCCGCCTTGTCAACTATATAAAGAGACAATTCAATATGAATACCCCATAAATCCTGATGAGAGGTATAGGTAGGTAAGTACAAATAACCGGAGAGCTTCTTCCTTTGCTCCGGTTTAATCTTAACCAAATCAAAAGGATACGGATGCCTGCCGTCCTGAAGTGTAGAGCAGACGAATCTATCCATATCACCGTCTACATCGGAAGCGTTAACATAAATCTTCCAGGTGTCCCCAGACACAATTCTGTCCTTAGCAAAAGTAGCAGTGATAACTGGGGGGTTAGAACCATATCTGGCCTCTCGATCCTCGAGTGTCGCACAACCAAGGGTAAAGGTAACAAAAACTATTACAAATAGCCACACCATTTTTACCCTTCTAAAAATATCCATAGTTTCCTCCGGAAGCTCTCTTAATTATGGTCAAATTGTTATAGTCATTTTATCCTTAAAGACTGCTCCTGTACTGGCTGACGTTACCAGTTTCGAATATCTATAAACATAGCCTTCTTTTATTTTAGGTTCTGGTGCTTTCCAACCTCTTTTCCGTCTTTCAATCTCTTCATCACTTACTTTCAGAATGAGTCTTTTGTTTGGTATGTCTATCTCTATTACATCTCCGTTTTCTACAAAGGCTATAAGCCCCCCTTCGGCAGCCTCAGGGGATATATGGCCAATAGCAGCCCCCCTTGTTCCCCCGCTAAATCTACCGTCTGTTATAAGGGCTACATCTTTATCCAACCCCATCCCTGCTATAGCAGATGTGGGTGTAAGCATCTCCCTCATTCCTGGTCCTCCCTTGGGCCCTTCGTATCTTATCACCACCACGTCGCCAGGTTTTATTTTCATAGCTAAGATGGATTCTACTGCCTCTTCTTCTGAGTCAAACACCCTGGCTTTACCCTGGCTTTTTAACATTTCTGGCGCAACAGCGGACTGCTTAACCACCGCACCATCCGGTGCCAGGTTGCCTTTCAGAATGGCAATGCCTCCCTCTTTATGATATGGATTTTCTACAGGTCTGATAACGTTTTTGTCTATTACTTCCACACCTTTTAGGTTTTCTCTCAGGTTTTTGCCGGTAACGGTTATAGCATCCTGGTCTATTAAACCCAGTTTAGCAAGTTCTGCCATAACGGCTGGTACACCACCTGCCTCATTTAGATCCTGCAAACGATGAGGGCCTGCAGGACTCAGACTACACAAATGAGGAGTTTTGTCACTCATTTCATTGAATACATCTAATTCTAAGTTTAGCTTGGCCTCATGGGCGAGGGCAGGGACATGTAAGACAGTATTAGTAGAACAGCCCAAAGCCATATCTACTGCAATAGCATTCCTGAAAGCTGATATATTAGCTATGCTCCTTGGCGTTATGTTTTTTTCAAGGAGTTCCATTATCTTTTTGCCGGCAAGCTTTGCAAGCCTCCGCCTCGCTGCATAAACTGCTGGGATAGTACCATTTCCTGGAAGTCCCAGTCCTAAAGCTTCCGTTAAACAGTTCATGGAGTTGGCAGTAAACATCCCCGCACATGAACCGCAGCCCGGACATGCCATATCCTCCAGTTCTTTTAGCTCATCTTCACTCATTTTGCCTGATTTAACCGCCCCAACCCCTTCGAAGACTGTAACAAGATCAATATCTTGCCCCCTCCTTTTTCCTGTAAGCATTGGACCACCACTGATTACTATAGATGGAATATTCAGCCTCAATGCAGCCATTAACATCCCCGGCACAATCTTATCACAGTTGGGTATCAGGACCAATGCGTCAAAGGGATGGGCACAGGCCATAATCTCTATAGAGTCTGCAATAAGTTCTCTGCTGGCAAGGGAGTATTTCATGCCCTGATGGTTCATGGCAATACCATCGCATACACCGATAGTAGAGAACTCCATCGGGGTTCCTCCAGCCGATCTGATGCCTGCCTTCACCGATTCGGCAATATCTCTGAGATGTATGTGTCCAGGGATAATCTCGCTTTGAGAGTTTGCGACTCCAATAATAGGACGTGTGATTTCTTCGTCAGTATAACCCATAGCCTTAAAAAGAGAACGATGGGGGGCTTTTTCTAATCCTTTCTTCATTAAGTCGCTTCGCATTGCAGTCTTCCTCCTGTTCTATTTTTTCTTTGTGCCTCTGTGCCTTCGCTCCTCTGCGCCTACCTGAATATACTAACGAACTATACTGCTGGTTGTCAACATCTTTTGTGACTACTCAGTTAGGCACAAAGGCACAGGGCACCAAAGGCACAAAGGCAAGAGATATGAAGAGAATGAGTTGATTAAGTTCCTATAAGATGTTTACAAAGCGGTATTTGGACAGGTTGTGTTATGCATTCCGATCGTATTCCTTTGAACTTTGTGCCTATGTGCCTTTGCCCCTTTGTGCCTGAGTAGTTACAATCTTTTAACCAAACGGCGGAAAGAGCAAAGATAGTTGTTGAACTAGCCACAGGCTACTGCCTTGTTAAATAATCGTTGACTAAATTTTAAATATTTAATAGAATTACAATATATCTGGAATTAGAACACTCATATAGTGAGCGGGCATAGCTCAGATGGTAGAGTACAAGCTTCCCAAGCTTGGTGTCGCGGGTTCGAATCCCGTTGCCCGCTCCACTTTTAATCAAAGAGGAAACCTAATAAGCTATGGGTTCATTTCTTAAATCAAACATTTTTTTCTTGCAACTTATGGAATTTCGTGTTATTTTTTAAATGTCAATTTATTAAAGTTCACTAAAAGTGGGCTTAAAGCCCACTTTTTTATTATAAAAGGGGTTTTAGTGTGACTCCAACCCCCCAAATGAGCAACAATGTCTGCTGATATTCTGGAATCTGTAAGGGAGATAGTAGAGCCGATTGTTATAGCTGAGGGCATGGAACTTGTGCACATTGAGTACAGGAGAGAAAGAAGGGGGTGGGTTTTAAGGCTCTATATCGATAAAGAGGGAGGAGTAACAATAGATGATTGTTCTAATATTAGCGGACAGACAAGTCATCTGGTGGATATAGACGAGCTGATTCCACGTTCCTATTTGTTGGAGGTTTCTTCTCCTGGGCTCGGCAGACCATTGAAAAGAAAAGAGGATTTTGTAAAACATAAAGACAGACTGGTTAGGTTTAAAGTAGACGATCCAATAGGTAGATGGAAGAATTTTAAAGGTAGGCTTTTGGATTATAAAGATGGGGTGGTAAAAATTAAGGTTGGAGATGAAATTATCAATTTGCCTTTCAATAAGATATCGGAAGCCAATTTAGTATACAAGTTCTAATCGTAACTACTCAGGTAGGCACAAAGGCACAAAGTCGAGAGATCTGAAGAGAATGAGTTGTTTAAGTTCCTATAAAATGTTTACAAAGCGGTACTTGGACAGGTTGTGTCCTGCATTCCGATCGTATTTCTACAACTTTGTGCCTATGTGCCTTTGCCTCTTTGTGCCTGAATAGTTACTTCTAATCTATACTTAAATGACCCAAAATAAAGGGAGATTAAAAAGTGATTTCGGACCTGACCCGTTTGATTGATGAAGTTGGAAAAACCAAGGGAATTAACAGAGAAATACTTATAGAAGCTTTGGAATCTGCTATGTTGACAGCGGCTAAAAAGAAATTTGGCCCCTATCAAGAGATTGAAGCCAACTTTAATGAAGAACTGGGAGAAGTTGAACTGTTTGAATTTAAAACTGTAGTGAATGAGGTTAAAGACCTACGTGTAGAAATATCTTTTGAAGAAGCTGTTGAACTGGATCCTGGAGTCGAGATTGGTGATAGCCTTGGTATGAAAATGGATGTAGGTACATTTGGCAGGATATCGGCTCAAACTGCTAAGCAGGTTATAATTCAAAAGGTTAGGGATGCCGAAAGAGAGAATGTTTATAACGACTACAAAGATCGTAAGGGGGAACTGGTTAATGGTATGATCCATCGTATTGACAGAAACAACATAATTGTTAACTTGGGAAGATCAGAGGCTATCCTTCCACCCCATGAGCAGGTGTCAAAAGAGGTCTATACTCAGGGGAACCGAATTAAAGCCTATATCTTGGACATTCTCAAGTCTTCCAAGGGGCCACAGATCATTCTTTCGAGGACACACCCAGGATTGCTTATAAGGCTATTTGAGGTTGAAGTTCCAGAGATTTCTGAGCAAATTGTGAAAATTAAAGGTGCTGTGAGGGAACCGGGCAGCAGAGCTAAAATAGCAGTCTACTCGGAGGATTTGGATGTTGATCCGGTCGGTGCTTGCGTAGGTATGAAGGGTTCTCGGGTACGAAGTGTTGTACAAGAGTTGCATGGAGAGAAGATAGATATAGTTCCATGGAGTGATGATCCGGCTAAATTTGTATGTAATGCCTTGTCTCCTGCAGAGATTTCCGAAGTGATAATTGATGATTCAGGGAAGATAATGGAGGTCATTGTTGCTGATGATCAGTTATCTTTAGCTATTGGGAAGAAAGGACAAAATGTACGTTTGGCTGCCAGACTTACAGGTTGGAAGATAGATATCAAGAGTGAATCAAAAGTTGCTGGAATTTCAGAAGACATACATAATGCCCTTATTGATATTCCTGGGATAGGCTATTCTACAGCAGGTGCTTTATTTAATGGGGGTTTTTTTTCAGCATATGACATTTTTAGTGCAAGTATTGAGGAGCTTACCAAGGTAGAAGGTATAGGTGAGAAAAAAGCCGATAGACTTAAAAAAACCACTGAAGAATACTTAAAGCAAAAGGACTTAGAAAAAAGCGGTGAGAACCCGACAAAAGATATGTCGTTAGCAAGCGGAGAGGAAGATAAGACGAAGTAGAACTATGTTCCTTTTGGGGGGATAGAATGGTTAGAGTGTATGAGTTGGCTCAAGAATTGGGGATGACAAACAATGAATTCATTGATGAGCTTGAAAAGCTGGGTATAGAGGCTAAGAACCACATGAGTTCTATTGAGGAAGAAAAAGTTGAGGTGATTAAAAATCGTCTTGCTGGAGTTAAAGCTCGGGAACTTATTGAAAAGAGAGTAAAGCCTACGGTTATTCGTAGAAGGATGAAAAAGATAGAACCGGACATTGAAACGTTGGATGCCGGGCCTGTTAAAGCTGAATTACCAAAGGTTGAAGAACCTTTGCCGCAGGTGGCTCCTCCTTCAACTGCACCAGAAGAAATTGTCGAAAAAAGGGAAGAACCTGTCGAAGGAAAAGCGATTGAACCAGGAAAAGTGGTGCCTGAACCCGTTAGTATTGAAACCGAGCTTCTCGGAAGGAAGAAGGATTTAAAAAGACTTGCGGAAATAGAAGAGGATGAAGATCAGGCGAGGGTAAAACCTGGCAAAAAAATTACAAAGAAAGAGGCTGAAGACCCAACAAAGTTAAAGCCCTCCAAAAGGAAGGTAATTTATAAGAAGAAGGAAGACCATGCACCGAAGGATTTATATGAAAAGGAAGATGTTCTTGAACCTTCTAGGGGCCCAGCGGTAAAGAAAGGACCACATAAGCGGATAAAGAAGAAGACAGAGATTACTATTCCAAAGGCAATTAAGAGAAAGATAAGGATATTAGAAACTATTACGGTTAATGAACTGGCTAAGAAGATGGGAATTAAGGTGGGTAATGTGATAAAGAAGTTGTTGGACCTGGGGGTTGTTGCAACGATTAATCAACCTTTGGATATTGACACTGCCTCCTTAATTGCCAGTGAGTTTTCTTACGCTGTTGAAAGTATACCAATAGATGAAGATATTTTGGAAAAAGAGAAAGATGCCCCTGAGGAATTAGTGCATAGGCCGCCTGTGGTTACTGTAATGGGACACGTAGACCATGGAAAAACCTCTCTTTTAGACGCTATACGTGAGACTAATGTCATGGGCAAAGAAGCAGGCGGTATTACACAGCATATAGGAGCCTATCACGTAAGTCTTCCAAAAGGTGACATAGTATTTTTAGATACCCCAGGCCACGAAGCCTTTACAGCGATGCGGGCTAGGGGGGCACAAGTTACCGATATTGTAGTTCTGGTGGTGGCGGCGGATGATGGTGTGATGTCTCAGACAGTTGAGGCTATAAACCATGCAAAGGCTGCCGGTGTGACACTGATGGTGGCGATTAATAAAATTGATAAACCCAATGCAGACATTGAGAAAGTGAAGAGAAACCTCATGGAATATGGACTTGTCCCAGAAGAGTTGGGGGGAGACACTGTCTTTGTGGAGGTTTCTGCTAAGAAAAAGCTGGGTATAAATGACATCCTGGAGCTTATCCTATTACAAGCCGAACTATTAGAATTAAAGGCCAATCCTAACAAGGCAGCCAAGGGAGTTGTGATTGAGGCGAAACTGGATAAAGGTAGGGGCCCGGTAGCTACTGTACTTATTAAAGAAGGCACCTTAAAGGTCGGTGATCCCTTTGTAGTTGGAGTAAAATTTGGGAAGATAAGAGCGCTGATTAACGAAAATGGAGAAAAGGTAACACAAGTGGGTCCGGCTATGCCCATAGAAATTATCGGACTTTCTGGAGTGCCCGAGGCAGGGGACAGCTTTGTTGTAGTTGATGACGAGAAGAAAACAAGACAAGTTGCATTGTTCAGACAGCAAAAGAAAAGGGAGTCTGAACTTGTTAAGACGAGCAAAATTGCATTGGAGAACCTTTATGATAAGATTCAAGAGGGGTATGTAAAAGAACTGAATATAATTGTCAAGGCAGATGTACAGGGTTCGATCGAGGCTCTTCTGAAGGCATTAAATGAACTGAGTACTGATGCTGTAAAGTTACATGTTATTCATGCCTCCGTTGGTGATATAGGAGAGTCTGATGTTATGTTAGCCTCTGCTTCAAATGCAATAACCATTGGTTTTAACGTTAAATCAGATACAAAGGTTCAGCAAATTGCTGAACAAGAAAAAGTGAGTATCAGGTTTTATAGTATTATATATAATGCAATATCCGATATGAAGAAAGCCATGGAGGGCTTATTAGATCCAATCCTGGAGGAGAAGACATTAGGAAGGGCAGAGGTAAGAAGCACATTTAACATATCCAGGACTGGCACTATAGCCGGTAGTTTTGTTCTCAATGGAAAGATTGTAAAGGGTGAGCATGCTCGTTTATTACGGGATGATGTAGTAATTCACGATGGAAAGATATACTCATTAAAGAGATTTAAGGACGATGTAAAAGAGGTTGAATCTGGCTATGAATGCGGTATAGGAATAGAAAATTTTAATGATTTGAAGGTAGACGATATTATTGAATCCTATACTTATGAAAAGGTTTTAGCAACCCTGTGATTTGAGGCTGAAAATAGGTTCAGAGTTAAGGGTTCACTGTTCACCGTTTTTTCGTTGAATTATCAAACCCTGAACTGTGAACTCCGAACGCAAGAAGATGGTTATCGGTGTTTGCCGTTTGGATATTATGATACACGACAACTCTTCCTTGAAAGGGAAGCGCCAGGTTTTAAAACGGGTCATTGATAGGGTTAAACAGAAGTTCAATGTATCTATAGCAGAGGTAGGGGAGAACGATAAGTGGCAAAGAGCGCAGGTGGGTTTTTGTGTGGTGGGTAATGATAAAAGATATGTCAATTCTTCTTTAGACAAGATAGCTAACTTTATAAATGACCTGAGAGTTGTGGACCTACTCAACTCAGAGATAGAGATACTTGATTTTTAATATATAACCCTAACACTGGGGATTTTTAATGGATTACAAAAGGGCTGATAGGGTTTCTGACCTCCTTAGAGAAGAGATCGCTCAAATCTTATTAAAAGACATTAAAGATCCCAGGATTGGTTTTGTGACAATTACTGACGTTGAAGTAACTGATGACCTTCGTCAGGCAAGAGTATTCTTCAGTATGGTTGAGAGTGATAGAGAACTGGAAAAGACTACCAAGGGGCTAAATAGCGCATCCAGTTATATTAAAAAGAAATTGGGAAAGAGGTTGAGAATGCGTTATATCCCAGATATTGTCTTTAAATTTGATAGTTCATTAAGGTACGGAAGCCATATCGATAGTATCCTTGAAGGCTTAAAAAGGACCGTCTCTGACTGACGAAATGGAAGCGAAAATAGTCGAAGAGATAAAGAGGAACAAAGCCTTCCTGATCGCCTCCCATATTAATCCAGAAGGCGATGCCATAGGCTCAGCCCTCGCCCTGGCAATTTCCTTAAAGAATATTGGCAAAGAGGTAACGGTTTTTAATCAGGACCCCATCCCTCGGAATCTCCAATTTCTGCCTATGAGTGCGGAGATTATTCATGAGATAGACGGGTCTCTTACTTTTGATGTAGCTTTTGTTTTAGACTGTGGCGACCTTGATAGGGTAGGTAAGGAAATTGAGAAGATAAGAAAAATAAGAAAAATAATAAACATAGATCACCATATGACTAATAGTGGATTTGGTGATTTAAGATTGGTTGATTCACAATCCAGCTCCACTGCAGAACTCATATATGCTGTTCTAAAGGATATTCCCATTGAGATTACATATGAGATTGCTCTTAACATCTATACTGCTATATTAACAGATACCGGTGCCTTTTGCAATTCTAATACAACTGAAGGGACTTTTCATATTGCTAGTGAGATGGTTAGGATAGGTGTCAACCCGGCTAGTGTAGCTGAGAAGATTTACCAAGAAATGCCTGTTCCCAGGCTAAAATTACTGGGGCTGGCGTTGAATACCTTGGAGATTTTAGACAATGGAAGGATAGCTTCCGTTGTGGTAACGCTTTCAATGTTAAGAAAAACAGGGGCTACCCCAGAACTCACGGAAGATATGATAAACTACCCTAGATCCATTTTGGGTGTAAAAGTGGCAGTCTTATTCAGGGAGGTATCCAGGAATTATTATAAGATTAGCCTTCGATCCAATAAAGATGTTGATGTTGCTGATATTGCCAGGGAATTCGGCGGAGGTGGGCATCCTAATGCTTCGGGTGGAAATATGAAAGGCAGTCTATTAGAGGTAAAGGGAAAGGTTTTTGAGGTGGTTAGTAAAAGGTTGAATTAATGAATGGTATATTAATTATTGATAAATCCTCTGGGATTACTTCTCATGATGTTGTGAAGAGGGTGAAAAGGTTACTCAAGGTTCATAAAGCAGGGCATACAGGCACCTTGGACCCTCTGGCTACCGGTGTTCTCCCTGTTTGTATAAATGAAGCGACCAAGATAGTTCAATTTCTAATAAATGATGACAAGGAATACGAAGCAGATTTAAAGCTGGGTATAGAAACAGACACCCAGGATCTGTTTGGTAGAGTGATTAGAGAGTCTTGTCAGATTCCAGGAGATCACAATAAGATAATTGATGCCTTTATAAATTTCGAAGGTAATATTAAGCAAAAGCCACCAGTATTTTCAGCCTTAAAGTATCAAGGAACTCCCCTTTACAAATTGGCAAGAAGAGGTATATACGTTGATACCCCAGAAAGGGAGATAAAAATATTCAAAATTAATGTTACCAATATTGATCTTCCCTATGTTTCATTCAATGTGTCCTGTTCTAAGGGTACTTATATTAGAACATTATGTGCTGATGTTGGTAAGAGGTTGGGTTGTGGTGCCCACATGGTTGGGCTGAGAAGGATAAGAAGCGGCAGCTTTTATATCAAAGATTCTCATTCTCTAGATGAGTTAGAAGTCCTGTTCAAAAATGGGGCAGTAAAAGACAAAGTAATCCCATTAGATAGAGCTTTAAATAACTTACCTCAGATAAAGGTAAATGACGATCTGGCAAAAAGGGTTAGACATGGTAAACATATTATAGTCGACGATCTGAAAGACATTTGTCTATCCCATATTAAAACAGGAGAAAGTCTAAGGATTACTTCTTTAAAGGATGATCTAATCGCTGTAGGTGAGTCTTTGATAACTTCTCCATTAACTGACAAGGAAGAAGGGTGGGGTATGGCTTGTAGATTGATTCGGGTTTTTAACACTTAGTCATTCATCAAGATCGTTCTTTACAAAGAAGGGTATGTGTGATAAGAATCGGTTAGATAATTTCTTGACGGCTTCGTAAAAAGTCCATCTGCGGCGTTCCGCTGCATCCTCAGTCATTGCAGCGTACAGGTAAGTACGCTTCATTCCTTCGGATTTGCGCGCCTTGCATCTGGAGCTTTTTACTGTGCCGTC
>JBAZOX010000067.1:0-11252 GCA_041648535.1 Desulfobacteria bacterium
TCAGGATTGTCCTTTTCACTATACCCAACGGCTACGGATGAATGGGGCATATTAGGCATATTAAGGAGAATCTGATTCAGCAAGTATTCTTTTTCACTTAGCTTCCTATCCAGTTCCTTTATTCTCTGGGAGACTTCCTGCATTGCAGTTATTTCTGAAAAAGCATCCTTTTTCTCTTTTTTTAGCCTGGCTATCTTCTCAGAAACGGTATTCCTCTGAAACTTCAGGCTCTCGGCTTCCTGCAGGAGGTCTCTCCTTTCAATATCCAACCTGATAAACTCATCAAGATCAAGATCCAGCCCCCGCTGTTCGGTTTGCTCCTTAACCTTTTTTATATTTTCTCGAACGAACTTTAAGTCCAGCACCTTTAAAATTATCCTTTAGCTATTGTCAAAAAAACAGCTTTTTCCATGCAAAGCAATTTATAAAAAATGCTAAAGCAGCTCATAAGCCGAGTTCTGTTCCTCAATTCTTAAGACCTTCTTGATCTACCGAAAAGCCATATTCCGATAAATAAAGGTCCTTATTGAGGCAATGATCATTCATCTAGTCCCGATGTTGCCAACGGGATCAAGCGACCTACCCGTCCCGTCATCCAGAAGCCTCCTTAATCGGTTTCCTCAGGATATTGAACGGGCCGTTCTTCTTCTCCATTATGGAGAAAACGGGACCTATTTGGTCTTGCTCCAGGTGGGGTTTGCCTAGCTCCAGATGTCACCATCTGGACTGGTGAGCTCTTACCTCGCCGTTTCACCCTTACCCACCGAGGCTTGCACCTCGGTGTAGGGGCACGGTGTACCGTACCCCTACACTCCTGCCATAGGCAGGCAGGCGGTTTGTTTTCTGTGACACTTTCCTTATCCCGATTTCTCGGGACAGTCCGTGTTACGGACCACCTTGCCCTACGGAGCTCGGACTTTCCTCTCGCTCAGACCTTATTACGGGCTGAACCAGCGATCATTTGATCTGCTCTAGCATTTTGTTTTGTAACTACTCAGGTTGTTTAGGCTGTAGGCTGAAGACTGTTAGTCACGCATTGACCGAATCAAGGCGCTCAGAACCTTCTCGGTATCCACCGCATAATTTCCTCCTACAGGCTAACTGCCTACAGCCTATCCACCTGAGCAGTTACTTTGTTTTTTTATAACCTGTTAATTTGGCCATCACTCCTTTCGTCTATGGCTTCATTGGCAAGCCTGTCAGCATGCCGATTCTTCTCTCTATTAATATACTTTATATCATACCGGACAAATTTTTTCAACAGGTCATTCACCTCATTGTACAAAACCGCCAATCCCTTATTCTTAACAGCATATGTCCCATTTAACTGTCTAACCATCAATTCTGAATCAGAGAAGATGTGCACTCTGGTTCCCTTGAGTTTTAAAACCTCACTGAGCCCCAAGATCAATGCCCGGTATTCAGCAACATTATTAGTATTCTTTCCAAGATATTTTTTCAACTCCCTAATTACATTTCCTTCTTTATCTAAAATCACTGCCCCGGCCCCGGCTTCCCCTGGATTCCCTCGAGAGGCACCATCGGTATAGACAAAAAAATCACTGAGATTGGACGAAGCTCGATTATCCGATTTGTTCCTATAAAATACTGCCGATTGATGTAATATTTCCTGGATATCCTCATTTGAAACCATTGGAAATTTCTCAATGGTCTTTGTAAAACTCATGTGCAAAGCCAGATGATTCAATATCTCTGTTTTTAATTTATCCGGGATCTCTCTACTCTTCAATCTTTTCTCGGTATAGATTTATGGAGGCTATTCACAGAATGGGGGTTAGGGTTCAAAAGCGATTGGGGTCATGAACTGTTCTCCCAGTAGAGGATTCTATTGCAATTTGGACAAAAGATTAAATCCATCCCCTTCTGTACCTCATTAGAGAGTTGGGGCGGAATATCCATATAGCATCCTTGACAGAATCTGTCCTTTGTCGGGACAACAGCAATCTCCTGCCGATGTTTCTTTATGTTCTCATACGTCTGCAGTAACTCTGGACCTACCTTTGCGGATAATTCCCCTCTCTTTTTCACTTTTTCTGCCAGTTGATTCTTGAATTCCTCCAGTTTCGCTGTAAGTTCACTCTCCTCCTTATCAAACTCTCTGGATGTTGCCATAAAATCTTCTTCTTTTTCCTTCAATTCCTTCCTTAAAACATCAAGCTCCTCTAAAACATTAAGGATATCTTCTTCCCTTTGGCTATTGGATTCCTTTGTCAAGGCTATCTCCTTCAATGCTGCTTGGTATTCCTTGTTGGTCTTAACCGATAACAATTTTTCTTCAGATTTTCTAATCTTCTCCATCTCCTGTTCCATAACTCTCTCTTTTTTCCTTCTGTCATTCTCCAAACTCTCCAGTTTCTCCCTGTTTAAATCAGCCATTCTCCGCTTCTCTTCTAGCTTATCTTTCAACAATTCTATTCTTCGGGGATAGTTCTCTTTAATCTCTTCAATCTTTCCTATGCTCGAATCCAGGTCCTGGAGCTTCACCAGAATATTAATTTGTTCGTGCAATATTCTTTTCCTCCTTAGTGGATGTTAGCAGTATCAGCCCAGAAATAAAAAAGTGCACCTAAAAGGTGCACTTTTAATCCGCTTATCTTTTTTATATCTTCTGCATATTTCCAAACAGATCTTTTCAATAAACATCCTTCTCTACTATCATTAGTAAGATCGTTGGTGGGCCCACCTGGGTTCGAACCAGGGACCTACCGGTTATGAGCCGGTGGCTCTTCCAGCTGAGCTATGGGCCCTATTAGGGAAAAAACTGTAAAATCCGTCAGGTTAAATTTCCTAAAACTAAACTGAAAAACAATAAATAAATTGAAAACCTTTGTCAAGTAAAAAGGGCAAAATGGGAGTTAAAAGGCATTAACATCATTTTTCTACAAAGCTTTTGAGTCTTTTGCTTCTGCTGGGATGCCTCAATTTCCTCAATGCCTTAGCTTCTATCTGCCTGATTCTCTCTCTAGTAACATCGAAATCCTGGCCTACCTCCTCCAGTGTGTGATCTGCCTTCTCACCGATTCCAAACCTCATTCGCAGAACTTTCTCTTCTCTGGGCGTCAAGGTAGCCAGTACCTTTCTGGTCTGCTCGGATAGGTTTAGGTTAATAACAGAATCGCTTGGAGATATAATTTTTTTATCCTCAATAAAGTCCCCCAGGTGGCTGTCTTCCTCTTCGCCAATAGGAGTTTCCAGGGAAATAGGTTCTTTGGCTATCTTTAGAACCTTTCTAACTTTATCCAAAGGTAACTCCATCTTTTCAGCAATCTCTTCAGGCAGTGGTTCCCTGCCCATTTCTTGAACCAGGTATCGGGAAGTTCGGATGAGTTTATTTATTGTTTCAATCATATGAACAGGGATCCTGATAGTTCTGGCCTGATCCGCTATTGCCCGTGTAATCGCCTGTCGGATCCACCAAGTTGCATAGGTACTGAATTTGTATCCTCTTTGATATTCAAATTTATCCACGGCTTTCATCAATCCTATATTTCCTTCCTGGATCAAATCAAGAAATTGAAGCCCACGGTTAGTGTATTTCTTCGCTATACTTATTACTAAACGCAGGTTAGCCTCTATCAGCTCGCTCTTAGCCTCCTTTGCTTTGCTTTCTCCATCCTCAATATTCTGAATAATCTTTTTCAACTTCTTTGCAGACATCTCTAATTCAACTTCTGATCTTCTAATCCTCCTTTGAGCACTATTAATTATCTTCTCAAATTCTTTCAACCCATCCCTGGTGAATACTTTATTGTCTAATAATTCACTACATCCTGCCCCTTCCTTTTTCTTTACCAGTCTAAATAATCTTTTTATCTCCTTAAGGTCTATGCCAGAAATCTTTTCGCACTCCTGTATTTCCCTTACTGCTTTTTCAACTCTATCATTGAGGCTTTTTAATCTTTGAACTATTCTTTCAACTTGTTTTTTGTTGAAATTTATATCCATTAGTAGTGTCACTATATTCTGTTTATTCTCAATCCTATTTTTCCGAAGATCTTCTCTGTCAAATGGGCCCCCTTTATCCTGCATCAACAGTTTCTGAATTTCTCTATTCTTTTCATTCAGTTCCTTTATCCTGTCAATTAGGGTCAAAACTCTCTGGGTATGGTATTCGGAATTTAAATGTTCTTCCTCCTGATCTTTAATTATCTCCTTGACATTAATCTTTTCTTTTCTAAGCTTTTCAGCTAATAATATTGTTTCTCTTATCGTTATTGGAGAATCCAATGCCGCTTCCAGAACATCTCTTTCCCCTTCTTCAATCCTCTTTGCTATCTTGACTTCTTCATCTCGTGTCAGCAGGGAAACAGACCCCATTTCACTTAGATACATCCTCACCGGATCATTGCCCTTGCT
The DNA here is from genome assembly GCA_041648535.1 of Desulfobacteria bacterium. Classification (GTDB taxonomy): domain Bacteria; phylum Desulfobacterota; class UBA8473; order UBA8473; family UBA8473; genus UBA8473. The sequence continues at coordinate 4,378 of JBAZOX010000067.1, forward strand.
GTATGATTCTTCCTCTGTGTCAATTTCATTTTCCTCTTCTCTTAATTCTGGAATTTTCCTTTTTGGTATTTTTACCTTCTGAACAGCATCTACAATTTCAATGTCATTTTCATCAAACATAATCATCAAATCATCAATTTGCTCCGAGGACACAATATCGGAAGGTAAAATATCATTAACCTCATCATAGGTCAGAAACCCTTTTTCTTTACCCATATTAATTAGCTGCTCTACCTCTTCAATCTTTGTCTTTTTAGGCATTAAAACTCCTCCTTTGTATAAATCCTTTGGACAAGGCGCACCGTGCCCCTCCTACTCAGGCATTATTGTGGCGTGAAAAAGCTTGTCTATAGTTTATTTGCTTGTTTTTAAGCTCTTGTCTGGAGATCAAGAACTCTCTCTGAAGCACTTCATCTTTTTTCTCTTCGGCTTCTTTAATCTTTATGTCCAGTATCTTTATCTCCTCATCCACTTTATGTATCCGAATTTTATTTATACAGTCTTTAAGAATTTTTTGGACATCTTCGATACTCTCTTTTTCAATCGATAGCTCAGAGATCAGGCTTTTTGAATTCTCATCTTCCAAGCAGTTAATTACTCTTCCCAAATCTATTCTTCCTTGTCTATTGAATTCCTCTAAAAGCAATAATCCTATCTCTTTGTATTGCTTATTTACAAACTCTTCGATTATCGCTTCTTCCTGAATTTTATGGACAACCTCGTTGCTCAATAACATCAGCTTTAATAAGAGTTTCTCAACAATATCTTCATCCATAGACTGAACACCCTTTTCTTGTAAAATGCCCCCCGTTTTTTTTGTCTTACGGAGTTGTGAAACAATGGTATCCTCTTTTATGTCCAGTCGATTGGAAACCCTTTGTATATAGATGTCCCTTTCTATTTTATTTTCTATCTTAGACAGAATAGGTGTAGCATCTTCTATGATTTTTACCTTCCCTTCCACTGAAGAAATATCATGCTTTTTTATGACCTCGTTGATGGCAAATTCTATCAGGGGTATAGAACCAGCAATAATTTCTTTAAACCCTTTCTCACCCACTTTTCTTACGAAACTATCAGGATCAAACCCTGACGGAAGGACTGCTATCTTCGGTGAAGCGCCATGCTTTAATAGGACATCAAGACTTCTGGCAGCAGCCTTCTTTCCAGCCTCATCAGCATCAAAGACAGTAATTATGTTATTTGTGTATCTCCTCAAAATCCTTATATGACCTGTAGTTAAGGATGTACCCAGTGTAGCTGCAACGTTTTTTATGCCGTATTGATTTAAACCCAAAAGGTCAAAGTATCCCTCCACAACTATCACCCTATCTTCGCTCCTGATAAAATCTTTCGCAACTTTCAGTCCGTAAAGGCTATTGCTTTTATTGTAAATGGAAGATTCCGGTGAATTAAGATATTTAGGAAGACTGTTGTCTAATACTCTCCCTCCAAAACCGATCACTTTGTCATGGATATCAATTATAGGGAAAATCATCCTATCCCTAAAACGGTCATAAAATCCCTGGGCTTTTTTCGGTATAATCAATCCAACTTCAGAAACCCTCGAAAGGGGAACTCCTTTTTTCAATAGAAACTTTAACAATCCATCCCAGCTATTCTGGGCATAACCCAGTCTGTGATCTATTGTCACATCATTCCCAATTCCTCTCTGTCTGAGATATTCTCTGGCTTCTTTACCCTCATTTTCATTTATCAGAAGATTGTGATAGTAGCTTGCTGCCAGTTCATTTAACTCAAATAACCACTCTCTTTTTAGGGTTTCTCTCTTATCTGTCTCAGATATTTTTATTTTGGAGAGATCTATTCCATACCTCCTGGCGAGTCCCCTTGCAGCCTCAGGAAATGAGAGGCGATCCATCTTCATCAGAAAGTTGAATACATTGCCACCGGTATTGCATCCAAAACAATGAAAAATCTGTTTTTCCTCATTCACCATAAAGGATGGGGTCTTCTCAGAATGAAAGGGGCACAATCCTTTATAGTTCTTCCCTAACTTTTTGAGGGAGACATAGTCTGATATTACCTCTACGATACTTACCCTATCTTTTATCTCTTCAAGCTTATCATCAGGGATATAATCCGCCAAAGTACTGTTTCTCCATTTACTCAGTCAAACCTTAATTTCCACAACGGTAACGCCAGTCCCTCCCTGGGACAGGTCGGCTGAATTAAAATTTACCACAAAGCTGTGGGCCTTCAGATGGTCTCTAATGGCATCTCTTAATCTTCCAGTACCAACTCCATGAACTATATCCACCTTTGTCATGCCACTTAGTATGGCATTATCTATAACCTTATCAACCAAGGGCATAGCATCATCTACTCTCATCCCTACCAAATTGATCTTACCTGTCATACCGGTAGTTAGAGGAGTAAATAACACATCTTCTTTGCTTTCAGTACGCTTCAGTCTATTCCCATTTACTTGCTCAAGTTCATTTAGGGGTACTTTAACCCTCAGGTTTCCAATAAGGACATCTACCTTATCTGAATCGCCTTGTACCCTTGCTATCACTCCCTCTTTATTTAGAGGGCTGATTTTTACTACATCTCCTTTCATTGGATTTAAAAGGGGCCTTCTATCCCTCTTTTTAGCAGGTTTAAATAACTCTAATTCCTCTTTTAGATTATGGAGTCTTCCATCCACTTCACCAACACTATACTTCCCCTTCTTCTTAAGATTCCTGGATATTTCTTTTACTTCACTTTCTATTTTCCTTAAAAAGCTAATGGCCTTGGTCTCTGCTTCCAATAATATCCTATCCTTTTTATCTTGAATTTTCTCTAATAAGGACTCTACCTGTTTCTGGTAGAGCAAGATTATTTCCTTAACCCTTTTAACCTCTTTTATATCTTCTATTATCTCCCTCTGGGAACTCTCAAGAGTTCTAATTAACCTTGAGACATCACCATTCTTGCCCTCCATAAAACTCACTGCTTTATTCAAAATTTCTCGCGGGATACCTAACTTCTCAGCAATTACCAGGGCGTTGCTTTCTCCCGGAGATCCATATATGAGACGGTAAAGAGGCTCCATGGTTTTTGGGTCAAACTCAACGGATACATTCATTGCGTCTTCATGAAGATATGCATATGCCTTTAATAAATTGAGATGGGTTGTCGCAATAATACTACATTTTTTTTCCCTTAAATAATCCAATAGCGCCATTGCCAAAGCAGCGCCTTCATCGGGGTCAGTTCCTACCCCCATCTCATCTAATAGTACCAATGATGATTCATTAGCCTTATTCAGAATATGAACCATCTGGGAGATATGGGAAGAGAAGGTGCTGAGATTCTGCTCTATGTCCTGTTCATCACCAATATCCGCGAAGATTGAATCGAAGATCGCCGCAACACTTCCGTCTGCTACTGGAATATGCATTCCTGCCTGTAACATTAGGGTCAAAATACCTACTGTCTTTAAAGCAACGGTCTTGCCACCAGTATTTGCTCCTGTAATTATTAAGGTATTGCAATCCTTATCAAAATGAATATCGATAGGGACCACACCTTTGCTTAAATTGGCTGGGTCCTCTCTATCCCTATATCCCTTCCTATCCCGTTGGGACGGCAGGCAGACATTCTGGAGGGACACCAGCAAGGGATGATATGCATTGATTAAATTGACTATCCCCTCTCTGTTTAATACGGGCTTTATTGCATTTAATTCAATACTGTATTTTGCCTTAGCATAAGTAAGGTCAACCTTACCCAAAAGGCTCAGATTTAAAAGAATTTCTTGAGCATTCATTTTTATATTGTTGCTCAAATTCCTTAACACTCTAAGCTCTTCATTTTTCTCTTCCTTAAAAAGGATGCCAAGCTCATTATTCAATTCTATAGTGGAGATAGGCTCAATAAAGTACGTTGCCTTGCTATGAGAATGATCATGGATAATACCTTGAACATGACCTTTAAAATCCGATTTAACCGGGATTACATATCTTCCATTTCTAACTGTAATGATCCTTTCTTGAAAAAAGGATTGTAATGAATCTTTAAAAAGTAAATCCTCTAGAGAGGCATGTATCTTTTTCCTAAGCCCCCTTACTTTTTCTCTTATGGCTTTAAGTTCCGGACTGGCACTATCTAATATATCGCCCCTCTCTCCCACAGTCTGTTCTATCTTGCGTTCAATATCCGGGAGCGAAATAAAACTGTTTCCTATTGCCTTCAACAAGGGATATCTATTGTCTTCTAATTTTCCAAATAACCTTTTGAGCTTATGGGTTGCCTTTAAGGTACTTAAAATATCCAGAAGCTCAATGGGATCCATGATATATCCCTCAACTCTGGTCTTTTTAACAGGCTTTTCAATATCCCTGATACCACCGATGGGGATATCCGCATAGATTTGCAAGACCTCTTTCAGCTCACTTACTTCATCCAGGAGAACCTCTATCTCTTTTATGTCTCTTTCTGGCTTAAGAGACTCACATAAAGCTACCCCCAAATTGGAGGCAGCAAATCCTTTTAACAAGCTTAATATGCTGTTAAATTCCAGAACTTTTAACGTATGCTTATTCATTATTATTAGGCTATTTTTAAAACCCCTTTAGATGTCTATCTGGAATATAATCAAGATACATGAAAATTAAGAACAGGAGGTGACATGAATTAACAAATAGGTCGGATAGGAATCTTTAATTTGTTTTTTGCCTTGGCGGCCACTTTCATCTCGTCTATTAGTCTGTCATTTAATGGCATAGGTTACACTCCAGTTTCCCTTTTTCTTTTTAATGCCCTTTTTCTAGCTGCCAAAGCCTTTTTTTTTCTTAACACTGGGTTTCTCATAATACTCCCTTTTCCTTGCCTCCGATAGTATCCCCGTTTTATCACACAGCTTTTTAAATCGTTTCAAGGCATTTTCAAAGGTTTCATCTTCCCTAACTTTAACACCAGGCATTCATCTCCCCCCCCCTTCATTAATGGCTGTATTGTCAAAATATTTGGTGCATAGATTTCATATTTCCTGCCATCTAAAAAATGTATTGTTTTGAAAACACAATCCTTAAATGATGTAGATAATAATTGTCTATTGTAGGCAGTAAACCCCTCACTGAATCGGGGATAAATTTAATAGAGTGGTAACCAGAAGATAGCTGGAAATATGGTAGATGGTGCCGCTATGAATATTCTTACAAGCGAGCCCCGTATTTAATACAGGGCTATCCTGATAATTGGCTTGCTCTACTGATTGATTCCTATTTTTCATGCCATATGCTCTGTTTTTTATAAAACGTTTAATGTTGACAGCTTCGTAAAAAGTCGGATTTGTTGAATCTGTCATTTCGACCTCAGGGAGAAATCTTCTGTTTTCAGGAGGTTACAGAACAAAGATTTCTCGCTTTGCTCGAAATGACAAGTTGTTGAGACTTCCAAGTAACTTAAATTTGCAAATGTGTTGTAAGTAGCTTATATTACTTGACATTTACCAAAAAAGAACAAATTTACTGAAAGCGCAAGTTACTTTCCATTATAATGCCGACATGTCGGCATAGTGGAGCTTTTTACGAGTCCATCAAAGTTACCTTGGTACTAAATAACAAAAGGAAATGGTTTTATTGAGGATGATAAATGTTTTATTATATAAAAATAATGATAATTGTCAAATGAAAAATCTTTAGCTTATTTTGGCTATTGGCATCTCTTTGCTTTTATGCTATTACTACTCCGACATTTCATGTTTTTTGTCATTCTGAACGACTGTAAGGAGTGAAGAATCTCTATTTGATTTATCATCAATATTTGAGATTCTTCGTCGCTCCGCTTCTCAGAATGACAATGTGTCGGAGTAGTACTATTTTGATAGTTAAAAAAGAGGAAAGGAGGTTACAATTAAATGCTGCAAGAATTTTCATTAGACAATAAGGTGGCAATTGTTACAGGCGGAGGCAAAGGAATAGGGCGGGCTATAGCTTTAGGGTTGGCAAAGGCTGGGGCAGATGTAGTGGTATGTAGCCGGAATCTTCCTGATCTGGAAGGGGTTTCTGGGGAGATAAAAAAGATGGGGAGAGACTCCCTTGCCATAGTGGCAGATGTGACAAAAAAGGAGGATATTGAAAACCTCGTAACAAAAACCAAAGAGAAGTTTGGAAGGATCAATATACTCGTAAACAACGCTGCCACCAGTTATTTGAGACCACTGATGGAGCTTCGTGAAGAGGGCTGGGATAAGGTATTCAATACCAATCTCAAGGCTGTCTTTATCTTAAGCAGGGAGGCAGCCAAGGTAATGAAGGAACAAGGAGGTGGAAGGATTATAAACATAACAACGGTTGGGGCAGAAAAGGCTGAGAACGGCATGGGGGCATACAGTACCAGTAAGGCAGGGCTTAAGATGCTTACCAAATCTATGGCACTGGAATGGGCACCGTTCAAGATTAATGTAAACGCGGTTGGACCCGGTTTAACAAAAACTGATTTTAGCAAACCCTTATGGAGTAATCCAGATATAGCAAAGGTAATATCGGGAAGCATCCCACTCGGTCGTATTGCTGAACCTGAAGATATTGTGGGAACTGTAGTCTTTCTAGCCTCTGACGCCTCCTCATATATTACGGCTCAATCGATTTATGTGAATGGCGGGGCCTGGGCTTAAATAAAAAAGCAGAAAAAGAACTTGTTGAACTTTCTGGAAACTTAAGAAAAATTGCCCTATGACCGACGGTAAGTTTGATAAAACACCTCCTAAAGAACTGAAAGAACAGCTATATCTGTCAAAAAAAAATTAGAGGAGACGTCCGTTGAAGATGAGGAACTGTGTAAGACCTGGGGCACCAGATGGGAGATTGCTTAGACAACACCTTCCAATAATTTAAGTTCTCTCAATTTTCCCAATGTCTGCA
>JBAZOX010000068.1:0-11249 GCA_041648535.1 Desulfobacteria bacterium
ATTTCTTATCCGGCCCGAGGTATCGGCAACAACAACATACCCTATATTCAAGTTTTCGTTAGTCATAATCCGGCCAATATAGTTATCTAACAACTCCCATTTCTTCCCCATCTCTGGTTTCTCATTCATTACGGCATCAGAAATAGAAACCGCAAACACTCCTACCAGCTCTTTCTTTCCCCGTTCCAGGATCTCCCTTGTTAAACAGTACTCTCTGTAAATGGAAAAAGCCACCATAATGATAACCATTAGGATCAAAAAACCGGAGATAAGATAGAATTTAGTCTTAAGACTCCACTCATTTTTATGAGAGAATGAAAAAAAAGGCATAAAACCCTCTTGTAATCTATTGACTTGACAATTATATCTTTATCAAAAGAAGTAAGTCAAGACGGAAAATAAGTAACCATCAAGACGAACTACTAAGGAAACGCAAACTTTATTTTTCCCTTGACTGAAGATGTAATAATTATTATAAAGTAACTCACCTCATGAAAAACAAGTAAGTACTAAATAACTGACCATCGAAGAACCGCCTCTTGACATAATAAAACTTAAATAATAATAGAGAGTTGAGGGCTTTGAAAAATACGCACTTTGTCATTTCGACTGGAAGGAGAAATCTTATAAGTCAGTGATAAATAATAAGATTGCCACGTCGCTCCGCTCCTCGCAATGACGGTTTGTGTAGATTTTCTTAGGGTCTTTATTCAAAATAAAAGGAGAATTTCCATGGCAAACGAGAATCAATATTGGAGCGAAGAACTGGAAACCATGCCTCAGGAAAGATTGAAGGAGCATCAATTAGATAGAGCAAAGAAACAGTTAAAATACGCTTATAAAAACTCTCCTTATTACAGGAAGAGTTTTAACGAGGCTGGAGTGAAACCAGAGGATATTAAGTCCTTTGAGGACTATCAAAAGGGCATACCTTTCATCTCAAAGTCCAGAATAATGGAAATTCAAGCTCAAAATCCACCTCTTGGAGACTTATTAGCAGTCGCCCCAGAGGAGCTCAGCCAGCTGTTTTACGCTCCAGGCCCAATCATCTATCCATTTACACAGGAAGATTGGGTTTGCGTAGTGGAGGGTGCAGCGAGGGCGCTCTTCACCATGGGTGCCCGTAAATATGATATCGTGGACTGTACAGTTAACTATAATTGGGTAATTGCCGGTAAACTCTTGGACGATGCTATGAAAAGGGCTGGTACTGCAGTAATTCCGGGGGGAGTTGGCATGACCAGAACACATATAGAAGTGATGAAGCTGACCAACTGCACTATCCTTTTTGGATTCCCTACCTTCTGTCAACAGCTGGCAGAGACAGCAAGAGAGATGGGGCTTGATCCAAATAAAGACCTCTCTGTTCGACTAGTCCAGGTATTTGGTGAGGTAAGGACAGAGGCTGGCAAAAAGGCATTAGGAGAAGCATTTGGAGCAAAGATCCGGGAACTGTATGGCACGGCAGACCTGGGGATAGTTGCCGCTGAGTGCCCGGAAGGCGGTGGTATGCACCTTGATCCAGATGTCCTTGTAGAGATATTGGACCCTCAGACAGGACAACCTGTAACCTGGGGAGAAAGTGGGGAGATATGCGGCTGCGACTTTAGCAGGAAGGCTATGCCTATTATCCGCTATAGGACAGGGGATATTACTGAAGGCTTAAATCTGGAGCCATGTTCCTGTGGAAGGACTGCACCGAGGCTCAAACGAATCTTAGGCCGTGTGGGAGATATACCAAGAATAAAGGGGATGTTTATTTCTCCCAGACAGATAGACAACGTCCTCGATAATTATCCGGAATTGGGTAAATATCAAATAATTGTAGAAAGACCAAAGCTTCGCGATGAACTTACTATAAAGATTGAATACAAAGAACCCCTTAACATAGAAGGCATAAAGGAAAGATTGGTAAATGATTTAAAAGTTGCCATTCGTGTAACCCCCCAGCTTGAATTGGTTAAAAAAGGGACAATCCCTGAGGATGCGCAACTGGTGGACGATAGAAGGAAGGTTTAAGAAAAAGTTTTTTGGGATTAAAATTCTTCTTGACATGTCACATGTTTTTATACTAGTTAAATAGTTCTATTTATTTTTAAAGCCGAAAAGTTCTGTTGCGCTGTTGCGTCGTTACCTAGTCAAAATTAAAAAGATGGGGTAGACCTTTTCAATTGAGCGCTGATCTTGTTTTTACACTTCTAACATCCTGTCTACTGTCCAATCACCCTATCTACCTGTGTCTCTGAAGAAGATGCTCTGAACTCAATCAATTTGAGGGCTTTGAGAGACTATCCCTTTTATCTTTAACAAGCACTACAATACTTTCATCCTTACTTTATAATACGTTTTTTCATAATCAGAGTAAATTTTAACAAATGTAGTTATATGTCTCCTGTTAAAGGGAGAAATTAAGGATTTTAGAAGGGGGGAATTAAAATCTTATGTTGACCTTAAACAATGTTGAGGTTGTTTACAATGATGTCATCGCAGCTGTGAGGGGCATTTCTTTTGAAGTCCCGGATACGGCTATCGTTGCCCTCTTAGGGTCTAACGGTGCTGGAAAGAGCACTACCCTTAAAGCAATATCAGGTATCCTAAAGTCTCAGGATGGAGAAATAGAGGATGGATCTATAGAATTCAACGGGGTAAGATTAAATGAAAAAAGTCCCGAAGAGGTGGTGAGGATGGGGATATGCCAGGTTCCTGAGGGGAGAAGGGTATTCGATGATCTTACAGTTGATGAGAACATTAGAGTAGGCGCATTTACCCGTAAAGACAAAAATAAAGTAAACAGAGACTATGATTTCGTGATGGATTTATTCCCTCTCCTGAAAGAGAGAAAAAATCAACTGGCCGGTTATCTCAGTGGAGGGGAACAGCAGATGTTGGCTATTGGCAGGGGCATGATGTCAAAGCCTAAACTTATGATGCTGGATGAACCCTCTCTCGGGTTGGCTCCACTGGTTGTTAAAGAGATATTCAGCGTTATTATGCGTATTAACCAGGAGGAAGGGACGGGTATCCTCCTTGTGGAACAGAATGCAAACGTCGCCCTCCTTCACGCAACCTATGGGTATATTATGGAAAATGGCAAGATCGTGATGGATGACAAGAGCGAGAAATTAATAGAGAATGAAGACGTAAAGACATTTTACCTGGGTTTGACTGGGGATGCTCAAAAGAAGAGCTACAAGGATGTAAAGCATTACAAGAGGAGGAAAAGGTGGTTGAGTTAATGGGGAGGTTAAGGTTAAAAAAAGGATATTAAAGGTTAAAAAGGAGTTGGTTATGCATCAGCAGTCAAATGGATATCAGTTAGAGATAAAGAACCTGTCTATGAGGTTTGGTGGGATAGTGGCATTGGATAATGTGAGCTTAGGGATTAAAAAGGGGGAGATATTCTCTATTATAGGCCCTAATGGTGCAGGGAAGACAACGATTTACAACTGCATAAGCAGGGTTTATACACCCCAAAGGGGGGAGATTACCTTTGAAGGCCATAATATCTTGAAACTCCACGCCCACCAGGTAGCGGGGCTGGGGATCGCCCGGACATTTCAGAATGTGGAACTCTTCAGAAATATGACTGTTCTTGATAATCTTATGCTGGGCAGGCATCATATCATAAATTGCGGTGCAATAGCAGGGGGTATCTATTTGGGAAAGGCACAGCGTATGGAAATCGAACATAGAAAAAGGGCAGAATGGATAATCGATTTCCTTGAAATGGAAGCAGTAAGAAAACAGGTGGTCAGAAACCTGCCATTTGGAACCCAGAAACGGGTAGAACTGGGAAGGGCACTGGCAATGGATCCTAAGATTATCCTACTGGATGAGCCGGTCTCAGGAATGAATCTGGAAGAGACTGAAGACATCGCCAGGTTTATCCTGGATATAAATGAAGAACTGGGAATAACCTGTATAATCGTTGAACATGACATGGGTGTAGTAATGGATATTTCCGACAGGGTGGCTGCTATAGACTTCGGAGAAAAGATAGCTGAAGGCACTGCCAGTGAGATACAGAAAGATACTGAAGTAATTAAAGCCTATCTGGGTTCAGAGGATTTAGTAGTCGGCAGACGGGTTGAAGAAGATTAAAAGGAGGACTTCTATGACAAAGGATACTTTTCCTCATAAGTTTTTTGAGCAGGTAAAAAAGTATGGGGATAGAAAGGTTGCACTAAGGGAGAAGGAATTTGGTATCTGGCAGGAGATAACATGGAAAGAATATGGAGAACATGTCAGAAACTTTGCCCTGGGATTGATTGCCCTTGGTCTTGAAAAAGGAGACAATGTATGCGTTATTGGCGAGAACTGTAAAGAATGGGTCTATGCTGACATAGCTATACAGGCAGCAGGAGGTGTTACAGTAGGAATTTATTCAGTCGACTACGCTGAAGGCGTCAGGTATATCGTAGACAACTGCCAGGCCAAGTTCATCGTTGCAGAGGATCAGGAACAGACAGATAAAGTCCTGGAGTTCAGGGATCGGCAACCCCATCTTTTGAAATGCATTGTAATGGACATGAAGGGGCTTCGGAACTATAACGATCCTTTTATCATCGACTTTTACGATGTACTGGAGATGGGCAAGGAGTTAGACAGAAAAGATCCTTCCTTCTTCGATAAACGGATGGATGAAATCGAGCCTGATGACGTGAATATGATGCTCTACACCTCGGGTACAACCGGAAAACCCAAAGGGGTGATGTACACACATAGCACTATCAAACATCTGTTGTCAGGGTTAACCCAGGCCAATCCAGTCTATGAAAGTGACACCGTTCTTTCCTTTCTCCCCTTGAATCACGCTATAGAAAGGCTTATGTCTGTAATCATACCTGTCTATATAGGATGCACAGTGAACTTCGCTGAGGATACTTCCACAGTAGAACAGAATATCAGGGAGATATCACCCACCTTCTTTTTAGCAGTTCCCCGGATATATGAAAGGCTCTCCTCTGCCATACAGATAAAGATGCAGGATGCCACCTGGGTAAAAAGGCTGTGTTATAAGATTGCAATGCCCATTGGTTACAGGATATGCACTTTTGATCAGAAAGGAGAAAAGATACCTTTCTACTGGAGGGTTTTGAATTTCCTTGCATATCTCCTGTGTTTCAGGGCACTTCAGGATCATATGGGTTTCTTAAGAACCAGGTTGATGTATACCGGCGGTGCCGCCGTTGCTCCGGAGATGAACAGATTCTTTTATGCCATCGGTATCAAACTGAGAGAGCTCTATGGAATGACCGAAATCGGTATCGCCACTACCCATCAGGGAAGGGGATTTAAGATTGGAACCGCGGGTAAGGTATTGCCTGGTATTGAATACAAGATAACCGAGGAAGGGGAATTTATATGCAAAACTCCAGCTATGTTTAAGGGTTATTATAAAAACCCAAAGGCAACAGAGGAAACCAAAGGAGACGGTTGGATGCGTACCAACGACCTGGTTTACATGGATGATGAAGGCTATCTCCACGTCCTGGGCAGGAGGCAGGATATATTCATCTCTTCCGATGGTAAAATGATAGCCCCTGACGAGATAGAGAATAAGCTGAAGTTCAGTCCACTTATAATGGAAGCAATAGTAGTTGGCGAAGGCAAGGAGTATCTGGCTGCTCTTGTTCAGATAGACTACCCGTATGTGGGTAAATGGGCAATGAATCAAAAGATACCCTATACTACATTCAAAAACCTCTCCATGAGACCCGAAGTATATGAACTGATTGCGGAGGAGATAAGGAAGGTAAATAAGACCCTTGCCCACGATAGGCAGATCAAAAAGTTTACGTTACTCTCCAAAGAGCTGGATCACGACGAGGATGAAATGACGGCTACCCAGAAAGTACGAAGGGCAGCTGTTCGTGAGATGTATAGGGATATTATTGAGGAGATACACGAGACAGGGCATGATGTGTAAAGAAATTAATTAAAGAAAAAACACGAGGAGGAGAGATGTTTAGTGATCAGTTACATTTTCTGGCTCAATTAGTAGTAAGCGGGATTACAGTAGGGAGTGTTTATTCCTTAATTGCATTAGGATTTGTCCTCATTTACAAGGCAACAGATGTACTAAATCTGGCCATAGGTGAGTTGATGATGCTTGGGGCCTATTTCTGTTTTACCCTTATCACTACATACAAGATCCCTTATATCCCGGCATTCCTAATTACCCTCGTCTTCTCAGCTATCCTGGGTATCTTGTTGGAACGCATCGTCTTAAGACCTATGATAGGCGAACCTATACTTGCTATAGTAATGATAACGATTGGCCTGGGTACGGTATTCAGGAGCATAATAGGAATGATATGGGGGCCTTTAAACTATGTATTTCCAGGTCCTTTTTCAGAAGAACCGCTTATGCTTGGGACTATAGCAGTTTCCCATGTACATCTATGGGCAATGATAATGGCTATTATCGTTATGATAGTATTCCTGGCGTTCTTTAAATTCACTACGATGGGTATCGGCATGAGGGCAACGGCCGATGATCAGGATATAGCCTTCTTGATGGGTATAAGTGTAAAGAAGGTAGTGGCTATGTCATGGTTGATAGCAACGGTGGTATCTTCGATAGCCGGTATCTTCCTGGCAAATATAAATCTTCTAAATCTAAATCTCTATTTTATAGGATTAAAGGCTTTACCTGCCGCCGTTATGGGAGGCTTGGACAGTATCGCAGGTGCAATGATTGGAGGAATAATAATAGGGGTATTGGAGAACCTGGCTGGGGGGTACCTGGATCACCTATTCGGTGGAGGGGTTAAAGAGGTGGCTGCTTTTATAATTCTCCTCCTGATTATGATGATAAGACCTTATGGTCTTTTCGGTACCAAAGAGATAGAACGTGTGTAGAAGCGAAGGGCTAAGAGTTGAAAACGAAAAATCACGATTTACGAAAAGAAAGGAGTACCTCATAGATGACCAGTGGAGATTTCAAAACAAGCTATAAGGCAGATACGGCAATATTTCAAACCATCTGGATAAAGTTGTGGATGGCAGGACTTGTTGTCTTTATGATTTTTTTCCCATTCTGGGCAGGTCCATACTTAACCTATGTTGTAAACCTGGCAGCAATAGCTACCATTGGTGCTCTGGGGCTTAATATATTAACAGGGTTTACCGGCCAAATATCTCTGGGACATGGGGCATTTCTTGCCATAGGGGCATACTCCACTGCCATCCTTACCGCTGATGCAGGCTTTCCTTTTTGGCTTGCACTACCGGTCGCGGCTCTAATTACGGCAACCTCCGGATTGATAGTTGCGATACCATCACTCCGACTCAAGGGACTTTATCTGGTAATGAGCACCCTTGCATTCAGTTTTATTGTTCAGTATGTAATAATAAAATGGGAAGGTTTGACAAGAGGTTCCACAGGTATGGGTGTACCTTCGCCAAAGTTTTTTGGTCATGCAATCGATAACGACAGGGCATTTTACTTCCTGATTATGCCAATAGTCGTCATGGCTATGCTCTTTGCCAGAAATCTTATCAGAACCAAGGTAGGCCGAGCCTGGGTAGCCATAAGGGATAGGGATATATCGGCTGAGGTAATGGGGGTGAATCTGGCCAGGTACAAGGTGACGTCATTCTTCGTCAGTTCCTTCTATGCAGGGCTGGCAGGTGGTTTATATGCTTACTATATAACGGATATCAGCCCGGAACATTTCCCCATTACCCTGTCCATAGACTACCTTGCCATGATCATCATCGGAGGCATGGGGTCAATCTTGGGTTCTGTTTTTGGGGCAATGTTTGTAACCATGCTTCCTGAAGGAATAAGAATAGCAGCGGACGTATTTGGCAGCTCTTACCCTGTTCTGGTAGACAGGTTCTTTGAAGTAAAGGTAATGGCATTTGGACTGGCAATAATCCTATTTCTTATTTTTGAACCCACTGGTATATACGGACGCTGGGTCAAAACCAAAATATACTATAAGTCGTGGCCGTTTACATACTAAGCTCCTCTCTTTTTTCAGAGGGGTTTGGGGTCAAGCCCCAAACCCCTTCCTTTCTTTTCCCTCCTTGACTTTCAAAATCCATTGTGTAAAAATGGCATAGTGTCAGTTATCCGACTTATCTCTTTTTCTATCCATGAGGGGATATAAATGAACAAGATATTTATTGAAGATATAATTGAAAACGATAAGATCGATAGTACATTCCTGGTAAAAGGGAAAAACCTGGGTACATCGAAAAATGGAAAGCCCTATCTTAACCTAAAGCTAGGCGATAAAACAGGAGATATAGAGGCAAGGGTTTGGGAGAATGCAAAACATCTCTCTGCCCTATTTGAAAAAGACGATTTTATTAGGGTAAAATCCAGGGTAACCAGATATCAAAACGATCTCCAATTGGTAATCTTTGATCTGGAGAAGTACCCTAAAGAAGAGATATTCATCGATGACTTCTTACCGAGAACCAATAAGAATATCGAGATGATGTTTGGAGAGTTAGCTGAGATATCCAAAGAAGTAAAGAACATATACTTGAAAGAGCTTTTAGACCTTTTCTTTGAAGATGAGGAATTCACAAAACTGTTCAAGATTGCTCCAGCAGCCAAAGGATTACACCATGTCTATATAGGGGGGCTATTGGAACACACGCTTACAATTGGAAAACTGATTTTAGGCGTGGTAAAGCATTACAAGGGGATAAACGCTGATCTTCTCTTAACAGGGGGAATACTGCACGACATCGGCAAGATCCATGAACTTTCCTACGAAGGGTCCTTTGATTATACTGATGAAGGACGGCTTTTGGGCCATATTACCATTGGGGTTGGAATGATTACGGATAAGATTGCAAAGATTACAGATTTTCCGAATGATTTAGCCATGCTGTTAAAACATCTCATCCTGAGTCATCATGGTTATTATGAGTTTGGCTCTCCTAAAAGACCAAAAACACAAGAGGCCATAATTCTGTACTACCTCGATGATATGGATTCAAAGATCAGGGGTTTTCAAGAATTCATTGAAAAGGAAAAGGGCAATAACTCCAAATGGACAGGATATCACAGGTTGTTTGAAAGATACATTTATAAGGATACTAATGTACAAGATGTCATCCCGGAAGAGGAGGATAAATCGTAAATCGTTAATCGTGAGTCTATAGTCTACAGCCTATAGACTAATAGGCTAAATACCATCGGCTAAAGCCTATGGCTTGCGGGGTCAAGGATTCGAGGGGTTAAGAACGGGGCAATAGATGATCGGAGGAAATATGGGCTTTAATAAACTACTCAACTTTTCAGAAGGTATCTCTTTTGACTGGCTAAACCATAATAGAGAACACATTGATAATACCGCAGAGTTTAATAACCTGATTCATTTATTTCCTCCTCTTGATGAGATATTTCGGAAAGGGCTTGAGGAAGACCCTCAGGAATTCACGAGGACTTTGATTCATACATTTCAGACTCAAGCCGCTTATAACAGAATTTGTTCCGGGGATTTTCCCGAGAGTGGATTGGATAGAACCGCCATCAGAGAGGTTTATGACCTGGCACACTCTATATCTTCCTCTTCACCCCTTATGATGCCCATAATTCTGTGGTTACATGATATTGGCAGATTTGAGGATAAGAGAAGGCACAATGAGAAGAGTGCTGAGATCATCTCTGAATTTCATCTCTTAAACGATAAGGGGTTATCAGAAGAAGAAGCAATTTTAATACGGAAGGTGGTCCAGTATCATCTGCTGATAGGCACTCTGTATACTGGAGAATCCTCCTATATGTGCTTTGAGCCCCTTCTAAAAGATGAGGAATTCCAGACCATACTTAAGGATAACCCGTCCATAAAACTCTTTGTAGATGCTCTGACCCTCTTTACAATGATAGATGTCTGGGGCTACCATACAAATGATATCTCTCCAAATATGATAGACAACTACCTTGTGATAAGGCAAGAGATGGGACAGATATTTGCAAAAAGTGGTGATCTCGGCGAAATAATAAAGGGATTGAGGGAGAAGTCCAGAAAGCACCTGGATTGGCGTTTGATGGGCTACATGATGGCATTCTCTAAGATCGGAAAAAAACCTCATTTGACCTTTGATTTCTATGTAGGTATGATAAATGACGGCTTTAGAAGGTATGCTGAAAGAGAAGGTCTTTCAACAGATTGGAATGGGTTTAAGGATAGCTACCTCAACAAGATCGATCAGGTTCAGTTCAAGTACGGGCTTGGGGTACTCATCCCCCTTACTTACGGTGGAACAGGCAAAAAGATGCACCTCACCGAAGATACCAGGGTAAACCCCAATCTCTTCCATCTCTTAGTTAACATAAACAGTAGAATACAGAAAGAAGAAAAGATTAACGCTGAATGTATTCCTGGCGCTTTATGGAACGTTGTATTCAAGGGCTACCCCCCTTGGAACCTAAAGACAGACTTCCATCAAAGGTTGGACGAACCGGGTCAGATTGAGGAGATTGTAGAGAAGGGTAAGGTAAGCGTAGATAAAAAAGAAGGGCTAAATGTCCTGTCTATTGACTATAGAGGTTATTGGAAGGATATTGAGGTTTGATGGCTTCGTAAAAAGTCCATCTGCGGCGTTGCACTGCATCCTTCGTCGTTGCAGCGTACCCCTAAAAGGTACGCTTCACTCCTCAGGATTTGTGCGCCTTGCATCTGGAGCTTTTTACTTTGCCATCCCAATTTTGACTTTTTACAAGTCCATCAGGGTTAGAATGGGAAAATAGGAATCTATTTTTTTGTAAAATAGACGTCGTCAAAGCAGCTTTCAGCAGAGCTCTTCGTATGTTGGGAGTTGATGTACAGGGATATTCCACCTACCTCAGGGGGTTCTTCTCCAAAAAGCCTTTTATAATCCTCATATACATTACGCCGTTCTTTAAACCATTGATTCGGTTTATCCGTTTTATCCCGCAGTACAATACACTTTAACTTAGACCACCATTTACTGGTAAATGTGCTCCCCTTGGGGGCTTCATTGTCCCATATATAACCAATTAATCGGGTATTTACCGTGGCGGGAAATTTCGGGAACGCTATATAAACCTGAGCTGCCTGATCGTCGGCATTCTTCTTTCTTACATCCCCACCTTCGGGGAGTTTGCTTACCTTCCAGTTCCAGTTTATGATGGGAAAGTCCTGAATCATGAATTTCATCTTTTTCTTCACCCCAAAGGATGACCTCTGGCTGACAAAATGAAGATAGAAATTATCTCTTACATGTTCGATCCTGATATCTACCTTCCCTTCCTTCTT
>JBAZOX010000069.1:0-11191 GCA_041648535.1 Desulfobacteria bacterium
TTTCAAGTTCTATAACCTCAGCAATCTTTTAGCATTCTCACCATATATCTTGTCAATCTCATCCTTGGAAAGACCACAGCTCTCTATCTGTTTCCTGTATCGCCTCTGGTCTATCAGAGGATAGTCAGTGCCAAATAGAATTTTATCGGGACCGATTATCTTTACCGCAACAGGATATATTTTGTGAGTGTATAAAAATATAGATGCTGCAGTATCGTAATACACCCTTTCCGCAGCCTTTGCTACCTCTGGCATCAATTCATAAAAGAGGAATCCCCCTCCCCAATGAGCCATAATAATATCTATATCAGGACATGAAAGGATAAAATCATAATACTGCTTGATCTCTGTTTTAGCTTTTCCCACGTAGTAATGACCTACGGTCTCATTGGTATGCAGCATGATTGGGACATTGAGACCCTTTGCCGCTTCTACGATCGGACGCATAACCTTTTCGTCATCTATCGCCACCCTATGAGCCTCTGTAACTATCTCACCAACACCTTTCAAGCCCAATCCAACACATCGCTCAATCTCTTTAACGGTCTTGCCTCTATCCTTTAACTGAATAGAAGCGAAACCTATAAGCCTGTCAGGGTATCTTTTAATAGATTCCAGGAGGTAGTCATTCCCATCCTTACAGAGTCCTTCATCTGACCATGTAAACCCACACACTACACTTTTGTCCACCCCTGACTGATCCATAGAGGCTACCAATTCTTCAGCGCCTATCATGCCGGCCTTCTTTGATTCTCCCAGCATATTGGACCGCTGTCCGCCAAATAATAAGCGAAAAAGAGGGTCCTTTTTCCGATACTTATCCAGATTGTTCCTCACCTCTTTGGAGAATATATGGGTATGGAAGTCTATTATCATATATCCCCTCCATCCGGTGATTCTTCATAGCGGGCCAAAGTGAATATCAAATCTGCTGATCTATTAAGGTATGCCAGTATCTTATCGTTGAGCAAAATATTATCTTCCTTTAACCCTACAGCCCTCCTTTCTCCCCTTCTTATTATGGTACGGGCCATGTCCAGAGACGCAGAGGCCAGGGATGCTCCTGGAATGATAAAGCTTTTAGGCAACTTTATCTTATCCTCCATCTCTTCAATAAGGTTTTGTAATTCCTGTATGTCCTCTTCTTCAATCTTCTTCTTCAACTTTCCATAATCCTTCGGATCGGTGGCCAGTTCTCCCCCTATTACAAAGAGCATTTCCTGAACCTTATAGATAATCTCCTTAACTCTCTCATTCTTGGAAAGGGCTCTGGCAAAACCCAGTGTAGAATTGGCCTCGTCCAGGGTGCCGTAGGTTTCAGGTCTCGGATCGGATTTGCGTATTCTCTGACCATACAGCATACTGGTGTATCCTTCATCGCCTTTTTTATTAAACAGCTTCATAAATCCTCCTTAAGTCGGAAGTCGTGAATGGTGAATGGTGAATGGTGAATGATTTTTTTATTTTCGACTCACGACTCACGAGTTCTT
Organism: Desulfobacteria bacterium; assembly: GCA_041648535.1. Lineage (GTDB taxonomy): Bacteria > Desulfobacterota > UBA8473 > UBA8473 > UBA8473 > UBA8473. Next base: position 1,491 of record JBAZOX010000069.1, read on the forward strand.
CCCCTGCATACTGATCTTTCCATAAACACCATCATACCCTGGTGTAATTTTCAGTTTGCCTTCTCTTACCTTCATGATTCCTTCTAAGATATTTGGTTGGGTAATCCCGGTCAATTCATCCCTGGATAGATCTAAAAGGATGTTGAACTCATTCCCCCCCTTTGCGATCATTTTTTCATACTCTCTTCTTACTTTGACTGTATTTACACCGCATCCCAGCACTTCGGCGATAATTTCCTCCAGTGGGACCAGATGCCTGGCAGGGATTGCCCCCTCTGGCAGAAAACCCTTAGGGCGATCCGAGAGGGTTTCCACACGGTGCATTACCCCGATAGTAAGCCCTTTTTTGCATACCGGACATATATTGCCGTTATTTTTACTCTCCACTGGAGAAAAAAGAATACCGCAGTTTCTGTGTCCATCATAATGATACTTTCCTCCCTCAGGAAAGAATTCTACGGTAAACAGCAGCTTACTGCGATCCTTTTCCCTTATACTCTTTATAATTTGATTATAGTTCAAATCACAATCAAAGACATTTGCCTCCCTGCCTATTTTGGCGGGTGAATGGGCATCGGAATTGGAAATCAGGGCGATTCTGTCCAAGGCGGAAAGTCTCCAGTTCATCTCCGGGTCCGAAGACAAGCCGGTTTCGATAGCATGTATATACTCTGATTGATCCCCGAAACACTCCTCCAGGGAATCAAAACCTGAATTAGCCCCGAAAAGAGAGAACCAGGGGGTCCATGCGTGTGCAGGTACTAGAAAACACTCTTCTGATGTATCCAATACCAGCTTGACCAGATCTTTGACATGGAATCCGAAGGTGGGTCTGCCGTCGGAACCAAGCTTGCCTCTTCTCCCCAATTTTGCGTTTATCTTCTCCACTACCTCTAAAGTAGGGGCAAAGACAAGTGTATGAATTTTATGGAGCTTCCCCGCCTGAGAGAAAATATTGCTTACCTCCGCAGTCAAGACAAAGCTAACGTTTTTGCTTCCGTTCTTTAAGGTTAGAAGGTTACCATCAGAAGGTTCAAGTTTCGTTTTAAGTTCAGCAAAGTATAAGGGATGAGTAAAGTCTCCAGTCCCCAACAGGGTGATTCCCTTTATCTCTGCCCACTTGCCAAGGGTTTCAACTTCCATATTCTTGCTTGTTGCCCTGCTATATCTGGAATGGACATGGAAATCTGCTATGAATCTCATACCCCTCTCCCCAAGTGCAATCTCTCTCTTAACCCACCTTTACTCTTATATAATCTTCACCAAGAACCTTCTGCTTCTTGGGCCATCGAACTCGCAGAGGAATACCGACTGCCAGGTTCCCAATACCAATTTCCCGTCCTCTACAATGATAGTTTCGGAAGACCCCACCAGACTTGTTTTTATATGGGCATCTGAGTTACCCTCTGTATGGCTATACTTGTCATCAGGTGGGATAACCTTTCCAAGCTTCATCAGGATATCTCTTGCGACATTGGGATCAGCATTCTCATTTATAGTAACAGCCGCTGTTGTGTGAGGAACAAAGACACAACAGATTCCATCTCTAACCTTGCTTTCAGTAACTGCCTTTTGAATCTGACGGGTAATGTCGAGCATCTCTGTCCGTTGGGCGGTTTTAACTGAAAATGTCTCCATCTCCTACATTCCTCTCTTGAGACCTTTGAAAAACTGCCAACAGTGTCATTTCGACCCCCTCGCTAGTCATTCCGAGCGAGGCGAGGAAACTTGTTACCTTGCTCGGGGCAGGCTCCGGGAGAAATCTTGAACAGATTAAAACTATTAAGATTTCTCGTCGCTATGGCTCCTCGAAATGACAAAATTCAAAGCTTGTTCTTTAGCATAACTTTTAGACAAGGGATAGTCAAACCTTTTTTGAGTATGTCAAGTTTAACTATATGCATTCTTATACCGCCTGATGTCCAACCCCTCTATATTTTTGGGTTATTTGCCCTTGACACATAACCCCCTTTCCACTATATTCCATTCTGCTACCACCAGAAGCTGGTTTTTATCCATCCTGCGTAGTCCTGTCTTTTTTAGATGCCATTTTAATTAATAGTAGTTTGAAGGCAACCCATTGCCCATTTCAATCTATATGTAAGCTGAGACCTTTGCATAACCTATCAAGAGCTTTGAAGAAGTACCCCCCTGAGAGCGAATTCATAAATTTTTGGGGGAAACCCAACAGGGGGTATTACAATGATAAAGGAATTAGATATTGTTGTATTGATGCACGACATCAAGAAATATGGATTGACAGAAGACGATATAGGCACAATAGTGTATTGCTATGAGGACAGCAATGCCTATGAGGTTGAATTTACCACAGCCGAAGGGAAAACAATCGCAGTTCTTACACTTACTTCAAGCGATATTAGACTAATGAGAGATAAAGAAATACTCCATGTTCGTGAACTGGTGCATAGTACCGGTTGATGGTTATTTTAATACACAAAAGTGTCCATCCCCCCCCCTTTTTTCTAAAAGGGGAAACGAAGCAGGGGGATTTGAAGGAGGTGCGGTATGTATAAAATCGTTTTGAAGATGTTGATGCTGCTTTTTGCGGTTACAGCTTTTGCAATCCCTGCAATCGCCGCTGAAAAGCCTGAGATTTTTGTGCAACTGGGGCATACCAGCGGTGTTTACTCCGTATCCTTTTCCCCTGATGGGAGATATGCACTTTCTGGAAGTGCGGATAACACCCTCAAGCTCTGGGAGATTTCAACAGGAAGGGAGATAAGGACTTTTGAAGGACATACACATAATATCAGCTCTGTAGCTTTTTCTCCTGACGGCAAATATGTATTGTCCGGAAGTATGGATAATACCCTCAAGCTCTGGGATGTAGGAACAGGAGAAGAGGTGAGGACATTCAAGGGACATTCAAAAGAGGTAAATTCCGCAGTTTTTTCAGCCGATGGAAGATATATCCTTTCAAGCAGTGAGGATGGAACCGTTAAGTTATGGGATGCTTCAACGGCCAAGGAGATTAGAACATTTACCTATACCTATATCGGAGAAGAATTTGTTACACAACCAGACGGTCGGCTTGAAAAAATAAAGGTTAAAGTTATCGATACCGGAAGTGTAAAGTCGGCGGTATTTTCTCCGGATAGGAAATATGTGTTATCAGGAAATGAAACGGGAATTACGCTCTGGGATATTGAAATAGGAAAAGAGATAAGGCAATTTGCAGACTCAAGCCATAATGGAAATATAGCCGTTTCTCCTGATGGCAAATATATCATTTCAGTACGCTTTAAAACCCTTAAACTCTGGGATATTGGGACAGGAAAAGAAATCTGGACATCCATGGAGCTTCCTGATTATATCCGCACTGTGACTTTTTCCCCGAACGGTAAGTATGCATTATCAGGAGGCATGGATGGTACATTAAGGCTATGGGATGTTTCAACATGCAAGGAAACTAGGACATTTGTAGGACATTCATCCTATGTTACTTCCGTAACATTTTCTCCTGACGGGAGATATGCCCTGTCTGGAAGCCTGAATGAGAGAGGGATAAAGCTTTGGGAGGTAGAGATCGGGAAAGAAATAAAAAATTTAGGGAGGCAGGTAGATGGAATATCAAGTGTAAATTTCTCTAAGGATGGAAGATATGTCCTTGCCGGTAATGGACCAAATCTCTGTTTATGGGATGTTTTATCCGGCAGAAAAATAAGGACATTCACGGGGCATACAGATAAAGTTCACTCCGTCGCCTTTTCACCTGACGGCAGATATGCGTTATCTGGAAGTTTTGATAAAACCCTCAAACTCTGGGATATATCAACAGGTAGTGAGATGAGAACATTTATAGGACATACAAAGTGGATTTTCTTTATAGCCTTCTCTCCCGATGGAAAGTATGCATTATCGGGGAGTTCTGATAATACAGTAAGGCTATGGGAGGTTGCCACTGGAAAGATGGTTCGGACTATTTTAGGACCTGGTTCTAAGGGGGGACAATTCACTGACATTGCTTTTTTGCCAGGTGGAAGGTCTTTTATGAGCAGCTATATGGATTTAAGTGATGCCTTCAATCCCATTACGACTTTCAGACTCTTTGATATATCAACTGGAAGGGAAATCAAGTCTTTTTCTCGGGGTGCATTTGGTATGTCTGTGTCTCCTGACGGCAGATATATATTTTCAAATATGTTTGAACTTGTTGATATTAATTCAGGTAGAGTTGTCCGTGTTTTTTCCCCAAAAGGGTATGCTGCTGAGAGTACTTTCTCGCCGGATGGTAACTATCTCCTGACAACAGGTGAACAAAATCTTCTGCTCTGGGATGTGGCAACCGGAGGAAAGATAAGAGAATTCAAGGGACATATAGCTAATACTTATCCTGCAAGGTTTTCACCTGCTGACTCCAGATATGTAGTCTCCGGAGGCTCTGATGGTACAATTAGACTCTGGAATATTCATACAGGTCGGGAGATTGCCCAATTTATCAACTTCATCGACGGCGAGTGGATAGTCATCACGCCTGAAGGTTATTACAACTCCTCAGCCAATGGCGACAAACACTTAAATGTCCGAATTGGCAATAATGTTTATGGAATTGACCAGTATCGTTCAGCATTCTATAAGCCGCAGATAGTTGAAGCGGCATTAAGACTCGGTGATACGCAGAAGGCAGTTACCGATATTGTTGGTGAGCAGAAGGCAGCCATGCCTACAGTTGCAACAATCCAGAACATAGAGCCCCCGTTCATTGTTATTAAATCGCCTGAAGATGGCAAAAAGGTTGACTCCACTGACACTGAAATATCCCTGTATGTTGAGGACAGGAATCAGACTATCAAAAGTGTGAAGGTGTATGTCAATGGGAGAACAGTTACTGGTGAGGAGGCGAGGGGGGTTAAGGTTGTGAGTGTTATTCCAGAAGGCAAGAAATCCCTGGATTTAAAAATACCTGTCCATCTTGAGAAAGGAGAGAATCTGATTGAAGTAATGGCATTCAATGGGTTTTCCGAAGGGAGGAAATCTATCCGCATATATTCTGAAACTGAAAAGACAGCGGCTAAAAGAGAGGTTATACTTCCGAACCTTTGGATACTCTCCATAGGAATAAACAAATATCAGGATAAAAACATAACCCCCCTTTCCTACGCAGTGGCAGATGCAGAAGGGATTGTTGAGGCGTTCAACAACCAGAAGGGTAAACTATTCAGGGAGATAAAGAGCCTTATCATAAATGACAATAGCTCCATAAAGCCAAGCCGAGATAATATTACCGATAACCTTGATTATGTGAAAAAGGCGGGGCATAATGATGTTGTCATATTATTCATTGCAGGTCATGGGATAAATGATGACAGTGGCGAATTTTATTTCCTTCCCTCTGATGCGGTCATATCAGAGGACGGCTCGATAAAGAAGTCAAAAGCGATCTCATGGAGGGATATAAAGGCGATACTGGACATACCCGCAAAGAAGATTATCTTTGCAGACACCTGCCATTCAGAGGGCGTGAGCGGTAAAAAGACCAGGGGTGTTGATAACGACAGGTTTGTAAAAGAGCTTCAGGAGGCGAATGCAGTGATATTCACATCAAGCCGTGGCAGGGAGCTTTCGCAGGAATCTGACAAATGGAAACACGGTGCATTCACATATGCACTTATAGAGGGTATAAATGGGAAGGCGGATCTGATAAAGGATAATAAGATTTCCATGAAGGAGCTGGATACCTATGTCTCAGAGACAGTGCCGCAGATAACAAACGGTGCACAGCACCCGATTACAAATACGCCTGATGGTTATGTGAATTTTCCGGTAGCGTTGGTAGAATAAAGCAAACAGAAGCAACAGGAGGAACTGAGACAGTGACTGTCCGGAAGCTCATGGGATATGTGGAGGAACAGCTTCCAGATATAACAAGGAAATACAAACAAGAGGCACAGTATCCTGTTGTAGATTCAAGGGGAATGGATTTTCCGTTGGTGATTTTAAAGTAGAAGGAGGGGGTTTAAGATTAAAACAGCGAAGTATTTCACAAGAATAATGCTTCTGTTTATTTTTGGCATATATCTTTATTCCTGCATAGGCCCAATTCCTGTTGATGTGGTAATGATAAACGATGAATTGTTTTTTGTGCTGGAAGAACCGCATGAGATCAGCGCTGTACGGGTGACTGCTCGCAATTCCAATGACGGGAAATTTAATGATGGAAAGACGATGTGGAATCTTTATAAAGACCTAACAACTGAGGTAAAAAAAAGGAAATATGTGAGGCTGAAACAGATAAAATATGGGCAGAAATTTGAGGAGTTTCCTATGGTAGAAGGACCCGTTCAATTGCAAAGGAATGTGGAATATTTAGTCGGGATCGACATGGGAAACAAATTCGCAAGAGAAATATTTATTATCACAGATGACAACAAAGTAATTATGCCACATCCGACGTTTGAACGCCAAAAGAACCGTAAGTATTCAGTTTCTGTTGATAAGGACGGCAACAAAACACTTATCCTTGAGCCCGTTTCAAAATAGGGGTGGATAAGTGAAGGGCATTTGATGAGATTTAACGGGAGGGGATATGTTTAGACTTATGAATTTATTCCGCTTTTTAGCGGTCTGGTTGGGAATTATTTCCATACTATCCATAAATTCGGCTGCTGCCTTTGCCGCTGAAAAGCCTGAAAGTCCTGTAACCCCCAAGAATATTGTTTATGAAAAATACATATCAGAGGGTAATTTTTTTGTTGTATTGATCCCTAAAGGATGGGGCAAGGAAGAAAAGAATTTTTCATACGCATACACAAAAACAGGGGATAAGGTATGCGGAGTGGAGCTTTCCGGGCCGCATAATGCTGCTGGCTGTGTTCCAGTAGAAAAAGTACCTGGATCTGGAGGTGAGGTTATCCAAATAAAGCAGGGAAATGTCGGCACTTTCTATAAACTCCGACTAGGTGTCACAAATATAACTAAAGCTGATTATCTTGATGAGGCTGGCATAAAAAAGCATGGTTTAATAGTTATATTGACATTATTTATTGAAGGGAATCCCCCGCAAGAAAAGGACTTTAAAGTTCATGTGGGGCAAAAGATAATAATGGATAAATACTTAGTGTATGTGGAAGAAATACGAGGAACTGTTAAAGGCTTAGTAACATTGCGGATAGAAGAGATTTCTAACTCTCCGTATAAAGACGATGCCCGCCCGACAATCTCCGTTTTGTATTATGAGTACGGACAGTTTTTTAAAAGTTATGAGAGATATATCAACCTCAAAACAGGAACTTTCACACGCCTCGCCCCAGAAAAAGATGTCTATATTACAAATACGGCAGTGGCAGGAAGAGAGGCTAAAAAATTTGAGATTGAAACATTTGAACTTATTCTGCTGCCTTTTGATCTGCCTGATTTCAAGGAAGGCATCATGTATGAAATTGTCCCGCCTTCAAAGAAAGTTACGGTAATAGAAAGATACATTGTAATTCCTGCCGAGAAGGGTTTTTATGTATTGAACTACAGGGCATCTCCTGATATTGTAAAAAGTGTTGAAGGGATATTTGAAAAGGTTTTAAACTCTTTTGAACCATTGATAAAATGAAAAAATTATACGGCTGGAAAAATTTTCTTGGGAGGGATATGTTTAGATTTATGAGTTTACTGCGCTTTTTAACGGTCGGATTTTGGATTATTCCCATACTGTCAATCAGCCCTGTCTCTGCCTCTGAAAAGCTTGCCCCATCAGGCAGTAAGCAGGGGCCTGAGATTTTTGTGCAGTTGGGGCATTCACAAAGGATAAACACCGTCGCCTTTTCTTCTGATGGTAGATATGCCTTGTCTGGTGAAGGCAAAATGATAAAAATTTGGGATGTCATCACGGGGAGAGAGATCAGAACATTGGTTGGCCATGACGCTACAATAAGACATGTTGGTATTTCCCCAGACGGCAAATCGATTATCTCGATTGATGGCGATATTGGTCGGAACACTCTTAAAATTTGGGATATTAATACGGGCAAAGAGATTGAAACGATTCCACTCTCTCAGCCTAATATTGTCTATTCTCTTTCTAAAGATAGCAAGTATGTTTTAACAGCGAATCCTGTGAAAGATGATGAAATCAATCTATTAGAATTAGATGCCATTACCGGAAACAGGATAAAGACTTTTCAAAACCGGGAAAGAAATGTCACTAATAATATCACGCTGTCTCGTAACAACAAATATGCAGCTTCTATTTACGAGAACGGACTTGTAAAAATTTGGGATGCATCTTCCGGCAAATTATTAAGAGAGATAAGGGGAGCACAAAAGATAAAAATCCAAGGCGAAGAGCCAATAGATATTACAGATGATGGCAGATTTGTAATCTTCCCAGAATATGACAATAATTTGAATCAAGAGCTTAAGCTTTTCGATTACAAAAGCGGGAAATTAATCCGGAATATACATAAATACGGGAAAAATGATCCTGCATTTGCAATGTTTTCTCCGGATGGGAAGCATATTCTCTGGGCAGAAAATAATCAGAAAGTCGAGAGATATGTGCTTCATCTCGAAGAGACCACAACCGGCAGAAAAGCCTGGTCATCTGATGACCTTGCTAGCGGTGTTTTGACAGCAAATTTTTCTCCTGACAGGAAATATATTTTAGCCGGCCAGTGGAATGGCGGGCTCAAACTTTGGGATATTTCGACAGCAAAGGAAATACGATCATTTTCCGGAAAGACCATCACAGAGAGAGCATTTGGCTACTCTCCGGCAAATAATCTGGTGCTTTCAGGCACAAATCTCTGGGATACCTCAACCGGCAATATCGTAACTACAATTCAGGGTGTAGACAAATCATATCTGTTGCTTTCCCCTGACGGCAAAAATGCCTTGGCAAAGGAACACAAACTGCTCTTTGATATTAGAACAGGTAAAGGCAATGTAGTATTTCCAGCGGAGCAGGCAGATTTGAGTCTAAGCAAAACAATCTTTTCTCCCGAAGGCAGATATATCCTGAGTGATTTTGAAGGAACGTTAAAATTATGGGACATCTTTAACGGTAACATTAAAATGACATTTAAAGCCCATGCCAATTTTCCTGGGACAGATGCGATCGGTTTTTCTCCGGACGGCAGATATATAATTTCCAGCGGACGCGGGATAGGAAAAGAAGAAAAAGCTACCTTAATCCTTTGGGATATAAATAGCGGTGCCAGGATTTGGGTCGTTACGTTAGACAATATAGTAGCTGAATCGCTTAATTTTTCTCCCGATGGGAAACTTATCCTTTTAGGAGATTCGGTCAACAACAGCCCGGTTATTTATAGTGCAGCAGATGGCAGAAAAATAAAGGTATTCGAACATTCTGATTTTAGAACTCGTACAAGTTGCATAGCAATATTTTCTCCGGATGGAAAGTATATTTTGTCATCAGACCCCTCTGAAGACAATGTCATTACGCTTTGGGATATTGCCACAGGCAAAGAAATTAAACTGTTCGGAGGGCATAGAGGCGGGGTGAATTCTCTTGCCTTTACTCTGGACGCCAGACATTTTTTGTCAAACAGCTATGACGGCACGACCCGCCTCTGGGACATTTCCACAGGCAAAGAAATCGCTCAGTTCATTAGCTTTACTGACGGTGAATGGGTCGTTATCACGCCGGAAGGCTATTTCAACGCATCTCCCAATGGTGCGAAGCATCTCAATGTTAGGGTAGGCAACAATGTTTATTCAATTGACAACTT
>JBAZOX010000070.1:0-11189 GCA_041648535.1 Desulfobacteria bacterium
CCTTCTTAAAAAATGCAGGCCGGCTAAGATTTTTATCCCTTATATGCGGGCTAATCTTATTTGCCAACCTGGGTACAGCCAAAGCGGAGACAAAATACCCAAAGCCCATAGGGGCAGTCAATGACTTTGCCGGTGTTATCTCTCCGGATTACGAAAGACAGATGGAATTATTGGCCAGTGAGGTTTTGGAAAAGACAGGAACCTCGATTGTCGTCGCCACCATGGAGACTATCGGGGATAACGACCCTGATGATTATGCCAACCGGTTATACGGTGACTGGGGTATCGGAAAGAAAGGGGAAGACAAAGGTGTCCTGATTTTTCTTGCTGTCAGGGAAAGGAGGGTCAGGATTGAGACGGGATACGGGGTGGAAGGTATTCTCCCTGACGGACTCGTGGGCGAGATTCTCGACAAATACGTAACCCCTCTTCTTAAAACCGGGGATTATGGCAAGGGGCTTGCAAACGCCATGATCGCCGTATCGGCTGTTGTCGCAAAGGCGGCTGGTGTTTCCCTGACGGGGAGTCCTACCATCAGTCAGCCGGTAACAAAAAGAGCAAGACGGGGCGGCAGTTTGTTCCCCCTGCTTCTTCTGCTCTTCATCATGATTCCCCTCCTCGGTACAAGGCAGGGACGGGCCATACTTCCCCTGCTTCTCCTGATGTTTTTAAGTGGCGGTGGCAGAGGAGGTGGAAGCGGATTTGGAAGCTTTGGCGGCGGCTTCGGTGGTTTTGGCGGCGGCATGAGTGGTGGTGGTGGAAGCGGCCGCAGCTTCTAAAAGGCAAAAAAAGGAGATGGAGCAATGGGAAAGATACCAAAGGATCCTAAGGAGATATTTGAAGAAATAACAAAGGATTACCAAATAGCTTTTGGCAATGACCTTCTGTCTATAGCCCTCTATGGCAGCGGAGCTACTGGAGATTATGTACCAAAAAAATCCGATTTGAACTTTCTCATAGCTCTAACTGAAGAAGGGATAAATAATTTAGAGAAGGCTTTTAAGGTTGTTTCAAAATGGAGAAAAAGGAACATAAGTATTCCCCTTTTCCTGACAAAGTCTTACATAACATCTTCTCTGGATTCGTTTCCTATCGAATTCTTGAATATGAAGATGAACCATATATTGGTCTTTGGAGAAGATGTGCTCGCGAACCTCTCTTTTGAAAAAGGAGACCTGAGGGTACAGTGTGAAAGAGAATTGAAGGCGAAACTCCTACAGTTAAGGCAAGGGTACCTGGATGCCTCCAAAAGAGTCAGAAATCTGAGTCTCCTTATAGCTAGCTCAATTCCGGCATTCATCGCCATATTCAGGACATTACTCTATCTAAAGGATATAGAAGTACCTGCGAAAAGAGAAGAGACAGTCTCTCGTGTCTGTCAAGAATTCGATCTGGACCATGGGCTATTTTTAACCCTCCTTAGCATTAGGGATAAGGGGGGAAAATCCTCAAAAGGGGAGATCAATTGGTTAATACACAGATACATAAGTGAGGTAAGACGGCTTTCGTCAATTGTCGATAAAATGGATATATAATTCAGACATTAAGACTATAGACCTCAGACATTAGACTGAAGGCTGAATAGATACAACCAATCTTAGTTTAACAGGAGGAAAAAATGACTAAAACAGGTAAGATATCGCTTATAGTAATAGCAATCATAGCAATCTTTCTTATCTCAACCTATTCTTTTGTAAAGGGGACGTATAATAGATTCGTAACCCTCGAAGAAGGAATAAAAGGGGCGTGGGCTCAGGTGGAAAATCAGCTTCAGAGACGCTATGATCTAATCCCTAATTATGTGGAAACCGTAAAGGGCTATGCCAAACATGAAAGAGAGGTTTTAATCCAGGTAACTGAGGCCAGAGCGAGTGTTGGAGGAGCAAAGACCGTCCAGGATAAAATGCAGGCAAATAACCAGTTATCTACGGCTTTAAGCAGGCTTTTGGTAGTTGTAGAAAGGTATCCCGATTTAAAGGCCAACCAAAACTTCATCCGCCTACAGGATGAACTTGCTGGAACCGAAAACAGAATTGCCGTGGAACGAATGAGGTATAACGAGGCGGTCAGGGTATTCAACATCAGGATAAGATCATTTCCAGATAACATTCTGGCAAACATGTTTGGTTTTAAAGAGGCAGCCTTCTTTAAGGCTCCAGAAGAGGCAAAGGCAGCCCCAAAAGTAAAATTCTAAAACTACTCAGGTTGTCAGGTTCACAGTACTCAGGTTCTCAGGTTCACGGTTGGTTGCTCTAACCTTGAACCGTGAACCCTGGAACCTTGAACCTGAGTAGTTGCTGCTGAAAAACTATGGACAAAAGGTCAGGAGAGTTTGAGAATACTCCAAGGGCTAATTTCTTACATAGAAAAGTCTGATGTCTAAAGTCTTGAGTCCAGTGTCTGAATTGCAGATGAAGGACATTTTATCTTGACTTTTAAAAACAAAGTAAAATAAAATGGCCTCTTTAAAAAAGTCGACATCCATTGTCTTGCAAAGGAGATTTCATGAAAAAGCTCGAGGTGCATAAACTTAGGAATATATGTATCGTAGCCCACGGTGGAGCCGGTAAAACTTCCCTGGCAGAAGCAATGCTTTTCAATGCAAAAATGACTGACCGTATGGGAAGGGTTGATAATGGAAGTTCGACAATGGATTATGAACCTGAAGAGATAAAGAGGAAAATTACTATCAGCTCATCCCTGCACCATTTTGATTGGGGAAAACACAACGTAAATATAATAGACACTCCTGGAGATACAAATTTTAGCAACGACGCCAAAAACTCTCTATATGTGGCAGATGGGGCGGTAATGGTTATTGATGCAATATCAGGTATAAAAGTACAGACTGAAAGGCTCTGGCAGTATTGTGATGACTTCAGACTTCCCAGGATAATCTTCATAAATAAGATGGACAGGGAAAGGGCATCTTATTCCAACCTCCTTGATAATATAAATAAAACCCTTGGGAAGAAAGCTGTAATTACTCATATCCCGATCGGTGCCGAAGAGTCCTTTAGGGGTCTTGTAGATCTGATGAAGATGAAAGCTCTGGTTTATGAAAACGACGGTAGTGGAAACTATACTGAAGAAGAAATCCCTGAAGAGCTCAGTGAGGATGCTCTAAATCTGAGGGGAAAGATGATAGAAGATATAGCGGAGACATCAGACAAGTTATTAGAGAAGTATTTAGAAGGTGAAGGTCTAAGCTATGAAGACATATATCAGGGATTGAAGGAGGGGACACTCGATATGAAGTTCGTCCCTGTAATATGTGGTTCAGCCCTGAAAAACATTGGAATTCAACCCCTGATGGATGAGATTGTTCACTGTCTCCCTTCCCCACTGGAAAAGGGGGACCACAAAGGCAAAAATTTCCTCACAAAGGCGGAAGATGTCCGCAAGCCCAATGAGGATGAACCCTTCTCTGCCCTGGTTTTCAAAACAATAGCCGACCCGTATATAGGAAAATTAACATTATTTCGCATCTATTCCGGTACTCTGAACTCTGATTCAACGGCATACAATTCTTCCAGGAAAGTAAAAGAAAGAATTGGACAGATATTCCGGATAGAAGGGAAAAGTCAAAAACCAATAGACTCTGCCGGTGTTGGCGAGTTAGTGGCAGTAGCAAAACTTAAAGATACCAGTACGGGAAACAGCCTCTGCGATGAAAATGCCCCTATAGTCTTTGAAGGAGTCACCCCTCCACCACCGATAATATCTTTTGCTATTGAGCCAAAGACCAAGGGAGATGAAGAAAAGGCTACTATATCCTTAAATAAGCTTACAGAGGAGGACCCCACCATCAGGATACATCGAGATGAACATACCAAAGAAATCATACTGTCAGGAATGGGACAGGTTCATTTAGAGGTTATTTTGGAGAAGTTAAAGAGAAAATTCGGCGTAGAGGTAGGGTTAAAATTGCCTAAAGTTCCTTATAAAGAGACAATCCGTGGAAAAGCAAAGGTCCAGGGAAAATACAAGAAACAGTCCGGAGGGAGAGGACAGTATGGAGATGCATGGTTAGAGGTGGAACCCATGCCCAGAGGAGCAGGTTTTGAATTCGCTGATAAGATAGTGGGAGGCGTGATCCCCAGACAATATATCCCGGCAGTAGAGAAGGGGATTATTGAGACCATGAATGAAGGTGTACTGGCAGGATGCCCGGTAGTAGATGTTAAAGCCTCATTGGTCTTTGGATCTTTTCATACTGTGGACTCATCTGAGATGGCATTTAAGATAGCCGGTTCCATGGCATTTAAGAAAGCAACTCTGGAAGCCGGTCCGGTTCTATTGGAACCTATCATGAGTATGAATATTATCGTTCCGGATGAAAACATGGGCGATATTATTGGAGACTTAAACAGCAGGAGAGGTAAGGTCTTAGGTGTAGAAGGAGCAGCTAATAGCCAAGTAATAAGAGCCCATGTTCCCATGGCTGAGGTCTTAACGTATGCCCCTGATTTGAGTTCAATGACAGGAGACAGAGGAACGTTTACTATAGAGTTCTCTCATTATGAGGAAGCGCCGGCCCATATCAGCGAAAAGGTTGTCACAGCCGCTAAAAAACAGTGACACAGGATATTCTATCTCCATCTAAGAACCCTTGCTTCTACCAATCTCAGTATCCTGTCCATCAGGTACCCTAACAACCCTATTATCGCCATACCGGCCAGGATTTCATCAGGTCGTTGGATGTCCCGCGCTGTCATAATCATGTATCCCAATCCATAGCCTGTCTTAACCCCTGTGAATTCAGCAGCCACTAACGTCATCCATCCAATGCCCAATCCAATCCTGAGTCCTGTTAAGATTGAAGGCATAGCCCCTGGCGCCAAAACCTTCAAGAGAACTTCCTTCCCTTTTGCCCCTAAACTACGGGAGGCATCAACCAGCACAACATCCACAGACACTACACCTGCTACAGTAGTTAATAAAATTGGAAAGAATGCCCCCAAAAATATGATAAAGACTGCCGATTTTATACCAATCCCAAACCATAGTACGGAAATCGGAATCCATGCGAGCGGTGGAACAGGCCTTAACAGCTCTATTATAGGATCTACCATCCTTTTAATGAGTTTTGACCATCCCATAACTATGCCAAGGGGTATGCCGATCATCGATGCAAACAAAAAACCCCAGAACACACGATTCAGACTCTCCAGTATGTGCTGCATAAGTCTGTACCCTGGCGGCAACCCCACTATAAAAAGATCTCTAATCCCCAAAAGTACATCTATTGGAGATGGGACTTTATACTTTGGAATGACACCAAAGTAAGAAAGAACCTGCCAGATAGCTATCAGTCCAACCAATAATATATATCTCGAAAGCCTCACCTCTGTATAATCTCCTCAAGGATCCTTGAATTAATGAACATATCTGTAAATGCCTTTGGATCTTCGATCTTTATATAGCCCAGTCTATTTAAAAAATCCACATACTCTATCTGACCTTCTACGCTGGGTTGATAATCAAACACTATATTCTTCATCGCCTGCCTGACCGTGGCTTCATCCATTCCGGTATATTTTACCCCTATCTTGACTGCCTCATCAGGGTGGGTTTTTATATAATTTGTAGCATCTACATGGGCTTTAACCATTTTCCTTATTACTTCAGGATGTTCCTCCATAAATTTGAGGTCAGCCACTAATACACAACAGGGGTGGTGTTCCCAGATATCATGAGAAGTTATGAGTATTCTTCCTATCCTTTTTGTAACGGCTTTAGCCACATGAGGCTCCCAGGCAATAAAGGCATCAATATCCCCTGAGTCCAATGCCCATATCATCTCCGGTGGTTTAACCACTATGATCTTCACTTCCTTCAATCCTATACCATTCCTGATCAATGCCTTTTTCAAGAGAAAATCCTGGACAGTGGAGTGGCCTGGAATGGCAATGGTCTTTGTTCGGAGGTCCTTGATGCTCTTGATATTAGAGTTCTTACTTACTACCACTGCTGATCCTTCTTTATTGGCCTGAGCCAAAACCCTTACATTCGCTATCTTATTGGCTACGGCTGTTGTAGCAGGGGCTACACCTACATAACCAACATCCAAACTGCCTGCAGCGAATGCACTCATCTCCTCCGGACCGGCCTTAAATATACCACCAATTTCAATATCAACACCCTCTTTTTTGAAAAGACCCCTTTCTAAAGCGACAAAAGCGGCTAACTGATGCAAATCACCCTGAAGGTATCCCATTCTCACTCTTACTTCAGTCTTTTTTTTGCTTGTGCCTGAGAAGACTAATACAGGCAAAAGGAGTAATGTAATGGTTATTACAAAACATTTAAAGTCCCTGCTATTAATCCAACCCATTTTTAAAACCTCTTTATAGGGTATCCGTTCACAGTTTACGGTTTGCAGTCAACAGTTGGCAAAAATGCTCCAAGCTTTATATAACAGCAGGCTTAAGCCTGCTGTTATAATTAAAATCCGTGAACCGTTACAAGGATACCGAAAAAAAGATTGAAAGGCAAATCTTTTAATAAGAATTTACTTGACAAGATGTGCCCTTTCCACAGTGTGGATGTGCCTTATGTGCGGACTTTTTTGTGCAAGAAGTGAGTCATCCTTGAAGCTCCTGCGAAGCCTCTTCTTTATAGATACCCCGTGCGGGAGCACAGAGAAATTTATTTCCTAACTAATTCTGTTTCGAGTGGGATTGGATTAACTAAGCAATACGCCCCCGGACATCTTTCATGGGCCATCCTTTCAAGTTCTTTTAACTCTTCTTCTTTCGCATCGCTTTTTACGATCGTGGTAATCTTCACCTTCTCCACAATCGGGTTGTTTGTTAGCCCCAATGTTTTGCTAAGATCGACAAAATTCTCTGCAGAAACTCTCAGATCCTGGATTTTTATTCCCATCATCGTAGCCATTGACATGAATGTCCCGGCAAAACAGGCGGCCAGACCAAAAAGGCAATATTGAATCGGGTCTGGCGCCAAACCCTCTCCCCCCATAAACGGGGCAAAGTCCGAGCGAAGAATGGTTTCACCTCGGGGATGCTGCACTTTCGACTCAATTTGATGCTTTCCCTCATCGAAATTCCATGTGCATTCGATCTTTTTGCTCTTTTTTGCTTTTGAGTAATCCTCTTTAACCTCCTCCACAAAATTTTTTATCCCTTCCAAATTCATGTGATTCAGACTCATTTTAATTCCCCCCTTTAATAATCAAAATAGTTACGCATTAGAATACAATTACCTTGTCCGCTTCAAGAGTGTGCCTTGTTAATTCGTCAAGATTGCTGCGTTTGCAGCCGTCCACAAGTTCCTCGTCCTGTAGTCCCCGTGCATCCATGCATGTACCGCAAAGGAGCACTTCTCCCTTTTGTATTACAGGCTTGAGCATCCTCCCAAGATTATAATACCCGTTTGGAGTTGACTGACCTGACTTTGCGCAGAGGACAGAGTCCCCGATAAGAAAGATAGTAAGTTCCAGGCCTTTATCCATTTTAAGCAAGTTTAAAGCGAGTCTTAAACCATTAAAACAGCGTTCTGTCCCGTATGGTGGATCGTTGAAAATCATCAAAAGCTTCGACATTTTTAACCTCCAAATCCAAGGAATGCGCTGAAGACAAGAACTGCAACAGCAAACTTCAGACAGGTTTCACAGAGAGCCTTGCGCCTTGATCTCTTCTGGAAGAACTCCTTCTCCAGTTCAGTGGCAGGTGTTTTTGAAGGCTCAAATTTTGCGAAGATTTCCTTCAGTCGCGGATTTATCCCCCAAAAAATCTTTCCCATAATCACAAACATACCCAAAAAAGATGCAAGCTTTAATGCAAGAGCAATCATTGCGACGGGGTGCAGTTGCTTCAGGGCGCCGTGAAACAGGTAGTAATTAAGCGGTATGCCTATTCCTGTTACAAGGAGGACGGCGACAAATGCCATGCAATACGGGGCATTCCCCTGAAGTGTGTCTTCAACTACTTTATCAAGTTCGTAGTGAAGTTTTTGTCCATACTGTGCCCTTGTATTTACAAGATTGCGGTTGTAAAAAGGGGCGGCAGCGCAACCAACAAGCGCCATGTTGTGGAAAGCAAGAAGTATGGAGTAGATTATCTGTTCTGTTAACATAATACTACCTCCTTTAATTTTTTTTGAATACAGCCCTCCTGATCTTGCAGGCTGTATCATAGTTTCAACTGGCGGAGACTCCTGTCTCCACTGGCATATCTGCCGATCTCCACTCAGGGAAACCTTCTTCAAGCCTGGATGCCTTAAAACCTGCATCTCTCAGGATTGCGACTGCCTCTACAGCTAGGACACAGTATGGCCCACGGCAGTAAACGATTACCTCCTTATCTGAAGGCAGTTCCTTGAGCTTCTTTTTTAGTTCATGTAATGGGATCGATACGGCTCCCCTGACATGCCCTGATATATACTCATCTTGAGGCCTTACATCGAGTGCCACTGCCTCACCTTTTTTGATGCGGCTCAGAAGTTCATCTTTTGAAATGGTTTCCATGCTTGCCCTGTCTATATAAAAACGCTGCACAGTATCCCGCACTTCTGGAAGCAGGTTCTCTGCAAGGGACTGTAAATTCTTCCAGCAGTTATATACAGCTATGTCTGAGACCCGGTAAAAGTTTCTGACCCCATCTTTCCTAAAATCCACAAGATGAGCATTCTTCAGGACCTGGAGATGTCGGGATGTATTTGGAACAGTCAGATTTGTTTCTCTTGCAATGGTCTCAACGTCTCTCTCTCCCTGAATCAGAATATCTATAATCTCAAGGCGTTTTGGACTGCACATGGCCTGTGCGAGCCGTGCAAATTGGTTGAAAACAGCGTCCTTAAATTCCCTTGCCTTCATTTTTGACCTCCCTCATTTTCAATTATATAATTAATTAATTGATGAATATAATATATTAAAGATTTTGTCAAGAAAAAAATACAAAGCAGAAAACCACAATAAATAAAAACCTCTTGACTTTAAATCTATTACTTATTATAAAATTAAAGCATTTACGCAAGGAAAGGGTCTATTGAGAAAGCGTCTGCTGATAATAATGGACTTTTTCTGAGAAACTTTTTGTAAAGGGAGATTTCATGAATAAATCTGATTTAGCAAAGCAATTGAGTATTAAAGCTAATATTACCAAAAAAAAATCAAGTGAGATTGTTAGTATAATTTTTGACAGTCTAACTGATGCCCTAGTAAATAACGATAGAATTGAAATTCGTGGATTTGGCAGTTTTGTGATTAGGGAGTATAAACCGTATATCGGGAGGAACCCTAGAACTGGGCGTAATATTGAAGTCCAGGCAAAAAGGTTGCCTTTTTTAAAGGTTGGCAAGGATTTAAAAGAGAAGATAAGCTCTTAAAAAAACTAACTTCTTAATTATTCAAACCTTCTAGTCCCTCCACTTTTTCACTCCAAGAATATTGACGGCATCGCAAAAAGTCCCTTTGGCCTGTCATTTCGAGCGAAGCGAGAAATCTTGAGCTTTTAACCCACTGAATACATTAGATTTCTCCCTGCGGTCGAAATGACACATTCACTAAATCCGACTTTTTACGAGTGCATCAATATTAAGGGTCAAGAGAAGTACATCTTAACAAATCTTAAATATGGAAGAGAGCTTTGAAAAAGTACCCCTTTTCGCTTCAGCATACATTTTTTGACCCATCTAAGCTCTCGGCAGGTTGTGCAAAGGTCTCATGGAAGAAGATGATATTTGTCAAATAATAGGGATACTTCAAAAGAAAATAGCAAATTGGAAGTCCCCTGTGATAACCCTAGTAGCTGAGACATCAAAAGACCCCTTTAAGGTACTAATCTCCTGCATACTCAGTACAAGAACCCAGGATGGAACTACAATTCAAGCATCAAGGAGGCTCTTTGGCATAGCGGACACTCCGGAGAAGATGCTTAAATTGAAGGAATGTGAATTGGAACAGATTATATACCCGGTGGGTTTTTATCGAAATAAGGCAAAAAATATCCTTTCTACATGCAAGAAACTGGTAGAGGAATATAATTCTCATGTCCCCGATGAGATTGACGAACTCCTGAAACTACCAGGGGTGGGCAGAAAGACAGCAAACCTGGTAGTCACCAAGGGGTATGGGAAACCAGGTATATGTGTTGATACCCATGTACATCGAATTTGTAATCGCTTAGGTTATGTAAATACAAAAAATCCACAGGCCACAGAATTTGCCCTCAGAGCCAAGCTCCCCAAAGAGTTTTGGATAGAAATTAACGACCTTTTGGTGTCTCTGGGGCAGAAGATTTGTCGCCCTATCTCCCCCAAATGCACCGAATGTCCCATAGAGAATCTTTGTGATAAGGTAGAGATAAGGAAGAGCCGATATTCGTCGGTTAAGCGATAATGAAAAACGGGAAACGGTGAACGGTTATTTCACATTTTTTCCAGTCTCTCTATCCGTTTCTCTATTGGCGGATGGGTACTGAAAAGGCTCAATATCCCACCACCCCGCAACGGATTAACTATGAACATATGGGCAGTAGCAGGATTGGTCTCCATAGGGACTTTCTTTACCCCCTGTTCCAGTCTTTTTAATGCCTGTGCCAGATAATGGGGATTTCCGCTTATCCTTGCCCCTCCCTCATCAGCCAGGTATTCTCTAGACCGAGAAATAGCCATCTGTATCAACATGGCGGCAATGGGAGCGATTATTATCATGGCCAGGCCAGCGATAGGGTTCCCTCCCTCATCCTCGTCCCCCCTTCCAAAGATCATTGCCCACTGTGCCATATGAGCCAGCATACTAATTGCGCCGGCGATGGTGGCAGCTATAGTTCCGATCAAGATATCCTTGTGTCTTATATGGGACAACTCGTGAGCCAGGACCCCGGATAGTTCCTCCTTGCTCAAAATTTTTAAGATACCCTGGGTTACTGCTACTGCTGCATGTTCAGGATTTCTTCCGGTGGCAAAGGCGTTTGGGGTATCGTTGGGGATAATATAGAGCTTGGGCATAGGCATTCCTGCTCTCTGCCTTAATTCCTCTACCAAGCGGTATAGCTCTGGCTCATCCGCTGGACCTACCTCCTGGGCCCGATACATCCTAAGAACTATCTTATCGCTGAACCAGTAAGTTCCAAGGTTCATCCCGCAGGCTATTACGAAGGCGAAGAACATACCGCCTCTTCCCCCAAATATGCCGCCAACCCAGATCAGGAGTAAAGTTAAAC
>JBAZOX010000071.1:0-11159 GCA_041648535.1 Desulfobacteria bacterium
CTTGAAAAACCTTCCTCCTCAGCGAGTTGTATATAGCGGCCCGACAGCTGTTTCGCCCCTATCATCAGTGGAAGATGCTCAAGGTAGAGTACCGGTGCATCTGCTGCATGAAATATCTCACGCGGCACTAATCCATAAGACCAGATTACAGGTTTCCCTGCGCTCTTGGCTTCTTTCACACCTTCGTAATATGCCCTAATGGCCTTGCCTATCTCCAATGTGGTCTGCAAATTCTTTTTCCCCGGGGTAGTTACTTTTGTTGCCATGTTTTACCTCCTAAGATTGGCTATTCTACCGGTATTTTGTTGATGGTTTATCAGAAAGCTCCTTGAAATGATTATGTAAGGGAACCCTTTGTTAACAAGCAAAGTTCTTTTAATGAAATTTCATTATGGAATGAACCTATCTCATCCAGGGTGTGAGCGTCGCTATTCTTTAACAAAATAAGGTTGTATTTTTGGGAAATCTCTTCCACCTTTTTCTTATTGATCTGGCGATCATGAAGGGCATTACTTATCTCTATTCCCTGGAGTAGATTCATATCATACTCAAATCCATCGTCCCCTGGGTAAGGATAACTTGGGTGTGGTAAAAATCTAAAGGTGGAACCGTTGGGCAGAAATAGCTCTACCATTTCTGCCCATCCCATTTCCTTTACAGTTATTTCTCTCCCAGGTATTATCAATATCTGACTGTCAAGGCTTTCATCTACTATCTTTTTAACCAGAAATCCATACTCTTTATCATCGTGTTCGGTAATGGCTATTCCATCCAATCCCCGGTTCTTGATCTTCTCAACAATCTTTCTCACTAGATCTATGCTTGGATAGGCAACCATACCGGTAGCTTCCATACAGTGGGTGTGTAAATCCAGTTTCAAGATGTCCCCTTAATGCAAATCTTGAACAACATTCATAAACTGAATATTAATAATAATATAATAAACAGCATAAAGTTTGTCAAGCACAAAATAACAATCTTTTGAATAACTGAGTTTTCGGTAATATGGAAAAGTAAAATGATATTTTAAAGGGTGTTATTGACATAATTGATAGAGGTATCTCTGTTTGAGACAGGATATAATGCCGGAAGATGCCTTTGAATTGGACAAGAAAAGGAAGATTGCCAGGACTTGATGAGCAACCACTAAAGAACTGGTTGTTGCTCAAACAAAAAATCCTTTGAGCAACAACCCCTGAATTTCTTTTAGCGCAATGTTCCTACATAGCAGGAGGTAAGCTGTCTCTCTTTTACGTGGGGCAACGTATAATCGGGGAGTAACATTGGAGATACCCGATCTGTCTCGATGTCCGCCTCTTCAAGCCCCTTGTGATAGGCACGGACGTGATCAAGGGTAAGTATTCCCATATCTGACCTTGATTTTGCATAATCGGCAGCACTTTTACCAGCGATCCTTCCGAATACCAGGATGTCCAGCAGAGAATTGCCCATCAAACGATTTTGTCCGTGGACGCCCCCTCCTACCTCTCCGGCAACAAAAAGCCCGGGCAGTGTTGTTTCACCCTTGCTCTTATATTCCAATCCTCCATTCTGATAGTGGAGGGTTGGATAGATCAGCATAGGCTCTTTAGATATATCAATCCCGAATCGCTTGTAAAGGATAAACTTGCCGGGAAATTCCCTCTCCACTGTACCTTCCCCAGACAGGGTATCGATCATAGGAGAATCCAGCCAAACCCCAAATTTGCCTGTAGGAGTTGGAACTCCCCTGCCTTTTTCAACACATTCTTTGATGACGGCGGCTGATTCCACATCCCGGGGCTCCCTCTCGTTGACGAACTGCTGTCCGTCGATATTGACTAGATTTGCCCCTGACCCACGGAATTTTTCGGTAATCAGGATCCCCTCAGCCTGTTCAGGGAAGACTACCCCTGTTGGGTGGTATTGAACTGTATGGAGGAAACAGATTCCCACACCTGCACGGTAGGCAATAACGATGCCGTCAGCGGTGGCTCCGTAGTGATTTGTGGTCATGAAATTCTGGATATGAAGCCGTCCACTGCCACCGGTCGCCATGATAACAGCCTTGGCCTTCACTATGAAGTATTCCTCAGTCTCCATATTGTAAAGCAATGCCCCGGCACACTCCCCGTTTTCGTTAAGGATAAGCTCCACGGCCGGAGAAAATTCGATTACCTTGATATCCTGAGAGCGGTTACGTGCTTCATCACGGATGGTACGCATGATCTCAGCCCCTGTAATATCCGCAGCATAATGCATCCGTTTTCTGCATGTCCCACCTCCGTGGAGGGTCTTTAACGTTCCGTCTGGGAACTTAGAAAAATTGCACCCCAGCTTTCCCAACCAAAGGAGAACATCGGGGGCTTCAGTAACAAGAGTATCAACCAGGTCAGGTATATTTTTGAAGTGGCCACCCCCCATAACGTCCAGGTAGTGATAATAAGGCGAATCCTTCCATCCCTTAGTTGCAGCCTGGATGCCCCCTTCAGCCATCATAGTATTGGCATCCCCATGGCGGAGTTTAGTAGCTATGATTACTTTTGCCCCCTGCTCTTGAGCAAGAAGGGCTGCTGAGGTTCCTGCACCACCCCCTCCGATAATAAGAACGTCGGTTTCATAATCAACCTGGGAGAGGTCTACAAGATCCGGGTTAACTCTGCTCTTTGCTTCAAGCATGTCTACCATCTCATGGGCTATTCGGTAACCCTTGCTGGGACCGACTTTAATCTCCCGCCGTCCTTCCTCTCTAAAATCGGGGTGATAGTCGAGTATCTTCTTGCGTTCTTCCAAAGAAAGAAAGGGAACCTCCTCATTCTTCTTTTTCCTTGTGACTCTCTCTGGTCTGGTTTTCTCTACTACCTTAATCAATTCTTTTAACTCTTGTGGGTATGGCATATTCGTACCTTCCTATCAGCCAGTTTATTTTTATAGATAAGTGTTATCAGCCGGCTTCCAATCCTCAGGTGCCTCTGATGGTTCCATTTCCCTCGCCTGGTATGCTTTTCGCAGCTGGTCTTCACTCATACTCTTTATATCTGTTATAGTCCTGGTATACCTTCCGGTTTTGATGTTATCCACCATAGTTTTCAAATGGGAAGATTCAGGCTTGATCTTGCTTCCGGTGATTCTTCGTACCATCTGAGCGATGTGGTATTGGGACATCTCTCCCATGCAGCGCACAGTACAGAGCCCGCACTGGATGCAATCGAAGGAGAGTTCTGTGGCTTTCTCGAAATCTCCCTGTTTGATTGCCGAGATATAGTCCATAACCGAGATGTCCATAGGGCATACCTTTGTGCAAGCATTACACGCTACACACCGGAATAGCTCAGGGTATTTTTTATATACTTCTTCAGGGTCAGATCCTATGGCTTCCAGATTGTATGTTGCTCTGTTAGCCGGGAAGAAGGGTAGTTGGGTCAGGTACATCCCATCTTCAACAACAGTCTGGCAGGCCAGTCCAACATAGATATGGTAATCTCCCGGCTTTCGGTAAACGGTACCGCAAGCGCCACAGATTCCGCCACGACAACCGCATCCTCTGATATACTTGTAACCGGCATATTCCATGGCCTTCATAATAGTCAGGTTTTTCGGAACCTCATATTTCTTTCCCATGACGAAGATCGAAACCAATTCTTTGCCGGAAGTAGTTTCTTTGCTTTCACCTTTTGTGATATCCGTTGTACTCATTTCAACCTCACATTTTCTGGGATTAAGACCTCATTAAGAGGTTGCTTAAAACGTTTCTTAATTAGTTTGCCCTGAAAAATTGCTCAAGCCGCTGTCAGGAATTTTTTGCTTTCCATTAGCCGGATTACCCCATTGTGATTCAATTCAAAGTTACAGACTTCAGCCCCCAGGCCGAGAGCTATGGCAAGTAGCTGGGTAAAGTAGAAGGTAGGCAGTGCTTTAAGTTTATCGTGTTTTCTTAAGGCGTCCTCCTGTCGTTTTCCCAGGTTATACTCACAAAGGGGACAGCTTGTCACTATAGCCTCGGCACCCCAACTTTCTGCCGATTCCAGTATCTTAGAGACGGTTTCTATTCCGACATCAGGGTTGCTTAAGATTTGATAGGAAGAGCAACAATCAGTAGAAGCCGGAAAATCTACTACTGTTGCTCCCATCGTCTCAATAAGGTCTTTAAATAGCGTATGCTTTTCAGGCGGCTCAATAGCTACTGACTGAGGACGTAAAAGGGTACATCCGTAATAGGGGGCAATCTTTAATCCTCTCAAAGGCACTTTGATGCTTTCCCTTATCTTTTCCCACCCTATTTCATCTCGCAGGAAGCTCAAAAGATGGACTACTTCTACTTCCCCATTGTAGTCCCGCTCTTCTTCCATAAAGGTATTTATGGTGTGCCTTTTTTCGCTGTTCTCCCGCATCAGGAGATTGGCACGGGCCAGGGTATTGTAGCACATGGAACATGCTACAACCAACTTATTATCACCCTGTTCCACAACCCTTATAAGATCGCGGACAGGTGCAAGAAGGTGTAAGAGATCATCGTCTGCTAATGAAAATACCGCACCGCAGCAATTCCACCGAGGCAGTTCCACAAGTTCTACCCCCAAGGCATTTAGAGCAGCTACTCCTGGACAGTCCATGTTTTTGGCCTTAGTCTTTAATGTGCAACCTGGGTAATAGCTAATCTTCATTTTATCCTCTCATGAAGTGTGTTTCCTAAAGCAGCTTACCAGAGCAATCTGAGGGAGGTCAGCCATCATCTCTTCAGATATTGCCGAAGGTTCAACATAATTGACATTCTTTCGCAGGGTCAGCTGCCTGATAGCTTCCATGACTTTGGTAAGTTCGACCCCCCTCGGGCAACGGACAGAACAGGCATTACAAGTTGCGCATATCCAGGCTGTTTTGGAAGAAATAACCTTATCCTTCAAACCAAAGTGGGTCAAAATCATAATCTGCCGGGGGGGGATATCCATGTGTTCAATCATAGGGCATCCACCTGAACATGTGCCACACTGCATGCATTTGTGAAAATTTTCGCCGCTGATCTCTTCGACTTTCTTTACGAATTCTTCATCATAGGTTTTATCCGAGATTTCGATAGTCAATGGTTTACCTCGCTGTTATTTGGGATCGTAAAATTAAACAAAGACTTGCTTTTGCAAGGACTATGAAGAATAACAAAAGAAGATTTTTGGGTCAAGAAAAATTTTCTTATTGTCAACCACAATTAGAAATGTCCGCTTTTAAAACAATTAGAAATGTCCTGTTTTATGGTGAAGTTTAGTAACTGCTCAGGTTCAAAGTTCCAAGGTTCACGGTTAGAGAGCGATGAAAATATGAAGAGCGCAAAGTAGCCAGTCGTGAACCGTGAACCTGACAACCTGAGTAGCTACAAGGTTTATCAGTTGTTATTAGGGGAATAGCCCGTTATTTACCCGTAAAGTTGGGTGATCTCTTCTCCAAAAAAGCCCTGACACCCTCTGAAAAATCCTTTGTTTCAAAGCAGAGAGACTGGGCAAAAGACTCGTATTCTATGGCAGAAAAGACACTGGAATTTACGTCACTAAAGATGGCGTTTTTTATCAGTCTTATGGGGATAGGTGCTCCTTTAGCCAACCTTAAAGCATACCCTTTGGTGCTTTCTTCCAGTTTTTCATGAGGCACTACTTTGTTCACCAGACCTATGCGGTATGCCTCATGGGCATCAATCACATCTCCGGTAATCATCATCTCAAACGCCTTGGAAGTACCAACCAATCTTGGCAAGAAATAGGTGCCTGCCATACCGGGATTGAGCCCTATCTTTACAAAACTCATGCTCAGTGTGGCATTTTCAGAGGCAATCCTTATATCACTGAGTAGAGTGAGACAGCACCCTGCCCCTATTGCGGGACCGTTCACTGATGCAATAACAGGGATGTCCAATTCCCGAATAGCCAGAAACTTTCTGTAGAAGTCTTTTGCAGAATCCTTTTTGTCTATAGGGCTTATTTCCCCATCAGGGAAAGTCCCTGCCTTCAAGTCGGCTCCAGAACAAAAGGCCTTTCCTGCCCCAGTTATGACCACAACCCTTACATCTTTATCCTTTTTGAGCAAATCCACGACAGATGAAAATTCGTCGGACATCTTTTGAGTCATAGAGTTGCGCGCTTCTGGATTATTTAATGTTATTGTAGCAACCCCCCTGTCCTTCTCAAATATTATCTTCTCAAATTCCACTTTTCCCCTCCTTTACATAGAGATGAATTTATAGTTTTTCTATCTCTTCCATTATCTTCTCAGTCATTCTTTTATTATTCTTTTTATACGTGTTGTTTTTATTCTCAAAGAAGATGGGTTGGCCAAAGATAATTTTTGCCCGACCCATCCTTGGAAAAACCTTTCCATCAGGGAGTAACTTCTCGGATCCTATTATCTTCACCGGCACAATTGGCACATTTGCCTTCAGGGCTAACCACGCCACTCCAGGCTTTCCTTCTATCGTATTGCCATTCAGGGAGATAGTGCCTTCGGGAAACACATTAAGTACCTTGCCTTGATTTAATATTTGGAGAGAACGTTTGAGGGCATACCGATCCATCTTTCCCCTTTTTACCGGAAATGCGTTCAGATGGGTCATGACAAACCTCAAAATGGCGTTTTTGAATAACTCTTCCTTTGCCATTGAATATACTTTCCTTTTTACCCCTACCCCTAAGAGGAGGGGATCTAAGTAGCTTATATGGTTTGGTGCAAGGATTACCCCTCCTGATTTAGGGATATTTCTATGCCCTATAATGTCTAGCCTGATATAAGAATGGAAGAAAAGAGATAATAACCTTATCACTATTTTGTATAGCATTGTTACCCTTCTGAACAAAAAGTCTCTGTCATATCGGTGCGACTAAAACAGGATTCTTATCCTTTTTTGTAACTATTCAGGTAGACACAGAGGCACAGAGTACCAAAGGCACAAAGTAGAAAAAAAACAACGAAACGACCCTCTCTGCCAAAGCGCTTCGTAGTGACGAGTCAGCGGAGTAAGCTTTTTTGCTTTGTACCTATGTGCCTTTGCCACTTTGTGCCTGAGTAGTCACATAT
The DNA here is from genome assembly GCA_041648535.1 of Desulfobacteria bacterium. Classification (GTDB taxonomy): domain Bacteria; phylum Desulfobacterota; class UBA8473; order UBA8473; family UBA8473; genus UBA8473. The sequence goes on from JBAZOX010000071.1 coordinate 7,036, forward strand.
CCTTATGAGACGCACAGGGGAAACACTCTTTCAAAACGGTAAGCATATGCTTGTGGTGAGTGCCTTTCCAACTTGTTAATTCAAGGCATCTAAAAAACAGTACCTAAAAGGTAAAGGGTCACTTTTTTGATTCATACAGCATTTAATTTCTAAATACAAGGCAAAACCAACCAACACAAAACAAAATAATTAATCCATCCTGAAAAATGAAAAATTTCCTTTGGAGTGATCATGAGCAGGATCATTAAGTCGTTCACCGTTAAACCGTGAACTATGAACCGTTTTTAAAATTCCTTGTATTTTTCCATTACTATGCTATAGTAGCCAAAGATGACGGCTTCGTGGTGCTACAAGAGGCATAGGGGTTATTTACGACTTTATCAAAGTTAGACCCGAAAGGAAATCGCTAGCTATTACGGATAAAAAGGAGTAAGAGATGGGGGAGAATGCTAAATGGTGGATAATTGTCATATTGAGCTCTCTGTGCTTCATGGTTTTGACACATCCTGTCTTGGCTGAAGTAACTGCCCAGACCTCTGGCGCAGGAAGCAATACCCATGCCTGGTGGTTTTGGCCTGTTGTCCTTTTTGTAGTCACCCTTGTCATGGGAATTTTAGCGGTACTGGGAGGGGTTGGCGGTGGTGTTCTTTTTGTACCCATTATCAGTGGTTTTTTCCCTTTTCATCTGGATTTTGTCAGAGGTGCGGGTCTTTTGGTAGCTCTGGCTGGTGCACTGGCCGCAGGCCCTGGACTCCTGAGGCTAAACCTTGCCAGCCTGAGACTCGCCATCCCGGTAGCGTTGATTGCTTCGACCTGTGCTATCATAGGGGCTATGATCGGATTGGCTCTCCCCACTAATATCGTCCAAACAGCCCTGGGGGCCACTATCATTGGCATTTGTGTCCTTATGTTGACGGCTAAGAAATCGGAATTCCCGGATGTGCCTCAATCTGATATGCTCTCCTCTGCCTTGCGGATATATGGGGTCTACCGGGAGGCAAGCACAGGACAGGTCATTAACTGGAAAATACACCGGACACCCCTGGGCCTTACTTTGTTCATTGCCATCGGTATCATGGCCGGTATGTTTGGTCTTGGGGCTGGTTGGGCTAACGTTCCTGCACTCAATCTTATAATGGGTGTTCCCTTGAAGATAAGCGTAGCCACCAGTAAGTTCCTTCTCTCGATCACCGATACGTCAGCAGCCTGGATATACTTGAATAAAGGGTGCGTTATACCAATGATAGTAGTTCCCTCTCTGGTAGGGATTATGCTTGGTTCCTTTATAGGAGTTCCTCTTCTTAAGGTGGCCAAGCCTTCGGTTGTTCGCTGGATAGTTATATGTATGCTGGCATTTGCAGGGATCAAGGCACTAGGCAAGGGTTTAGGCTTTTAAATAAAGACACTTTCAGGAAAATAACAAGTAAGACTCAAGGAGAAAAACAATGACTGACAAATCACAAACCTCATTAGGGGCAGGACCCGAACAGGTTCTTTATGCCAAAGTTTTAAGAAAAGGGATGTACCTGGGTCTTGTGATTCTCTTCATTACCTTTGCTATCTATGCTTTAGGCATTATAAAGCCCTATATCCCCAAGGACAAGATATCCTTCTATTGCACCATGAACGTCCATGATTATCTTTATTATGCCAAGATCAAAGATGGCTGGAGCTGGCTTGGTATGCTGAGGTATAGTGAGTTTATCAACTTCATAGGGATTGTTATCCTTGCCGGTGTTACTATCATTTGCTACATTGCAATCATACCTGTTCTCTTGAAAAACAACGACAAGTTATATGCAACCATGGCTCTACTGGAAGTGATTATCCTTGGCTTGGCAGCCAGTGGTATCCTGGCGGTAGGGCACTAAGGGGGTCTGGGAGGGATGATTACCATGCCCTTCCTTCCTATCCAGTCACCATAGGCGATTGAGTCCCTGTTTATCCTCCTGTGTCTGTCTTCATTTTCACATTTCTTGGCAAACTTTTTCTGTTCTAATCAAAAGGATTCCCTTCTTTAGTCATTTGGTCCCGATGAGAGCTTTGATTTTTCCTTGTCTTTTCCCATTACTCTGCTATAGTAACCAAAGATAATAATCTATTGAATCCCGAAGGAAAAGGCAGACTTCCCTGTTGATTTTAGGGGGTATCATTGATGGAAATTGAGGAAAATAAAACCTACTGGCCAATCGACCATCTCAGGATGGATATTAGAGAGCTTATTGATGGAATTCCGGTAGGAGTAGCCCTTATCTCTCCAGACTTACGCATTCATGCCATTAACAGAGCCATGGAAAGCCTTACTGGTTTCAACAGGAAGGAAGCTTATGGTGTCCCCTGCCGTTATATTATGAGAAATAACCTATGTACCAGAGAGTGTCCTGCCAGAAAAATTCTGGCGAAAGAAGATCAGATCAGCGCTGAAGGAGATATCATTAATCTGGCTCGGCAGAAGGTACCAGTCATAATCAATCTTTCGCCATTGAAGGACCATGATGGCAAACCTATCGGCGTTATTGAAACAGTCGAAGATATCTCTCTGGTCAGGGAGTTTGATCAAAAGATACAGGGACCATCCAGCTACCATAACATCATCGGTCACAGCCCTCAGATGGAGGAAATATTCAAAACCTTGCAGCTTATTTCTCAAACCGATTCTTCGGTTTTGATAACAGGCGAAACAGGCACAGGTAAGGATTTACTGGCTGAGGCGATCCATCTCTCCTCAATGCGGGCCAAGGGACCTTTTATCAAGATAAATTGCGGTGCGCTGCCCGAAAACCTTTTGGAATCTGAATTATTTGGACATAAGCGGGGTGCATTTACCGGAGCAGTTGAAGATAAACAGGGGCGCTTTCGTATGGCTAACAATGGGACTATCTATCTCACAGAGATAGGAGATCTCCCTTTATCCCTCCAGGTTAAGCTCCTCACTTTTTTGGATGATAAAGAATTTTACCCTCTGGGGAGTAATAAACCGGTAAAATCGGATGCAAGGGTTATTGCTGCAACGCATAGGGATTTAAATGAGATGGTAAGACAGGGGACATTTCGAGAAGATCTTAAGTTCAGGTTGAAGGTTATCCGTATAGAGCTACCCCCTCTGAGGGAAAGGGGGGATGACATCAGGTTGTTAATGAATCATTTTCTGCAGCATTTTTCTAAAAAATTTAACAAGCGGATAACCGGATTTTCCTTGAATTCCATTCCCATCATGTTAAATTACACATACCCTGGTAATGTACGGGAGCTGAGAAACATTGTCGAATTTGCCGTGAATCTATGTCAGGATGAGGTAATTCGCCGTGAACACTTGCCTTCCTATTTACATGAATCTATAACCATGGGTGTACCCGTGTCTGATAATCTAGCAGCCACCTCTTCAGTTAATACGTCAACGCCCCTTATGTATAGAGAATCCCTTTACAGAGCCACCGGTCATTTTGATTGGGAGAAGATTGAGCGACAGATGATCACTGAGGCTCTTGCTCAATCCAGGGGCAATCGAACAGGTTCAGCTAAACTTTTGGGATGGGGGAGGGCAACCTTTTATCGAAAGCTGAAAAAGTACAAACTTGGATAAAGATTTGTAATAAGTTAAGGTAACCGTTCACGGTTCTCAGTTTACAGTTTACGGTAATTACAACAGCAGGCTTAAGCCCGCTGTTATATAAAGCTTGAAGCATTCTGTTAACTGCAAACCGTAAACCGTGAACGGATACTAGTTAAGCATGTGTTCCAGGGCAATCTTGGGAAACAGATAACAATGATGGAAAAAATCCTCATAACCATCTATGAAGAAGATGTTGCACCTCGTTTTGATCTTTCCTCTGAAGTATTCATAGCCTCTTTAAATGATAAAAGAGAGATCATTGAAAGAAAAACTATAGTCTTAACCTCTGCCTCTCCGGAAGAACTATGTCATATGATTCTCTCACAGGGTATAACCCATCTTATATGTGGCGGGATTGAAGATGAATTCTATCAATACCTCAACTGGAAGAAGCTGGAGATCATAGATTCAGTGATCGGTCATTATCAAGAGGTTTTAGATCTCTTTTTAAAGGGCAGTCTGGAGCAAGGAACCAATCTCATGTTTCAAAAAAGTCAGGGGTAAAGGGTTA
>JBAZOX010000072.1:0-11136 GCA_041648535.1 Desulfobacteria bacterium
AGTTTAGTGATGTTTACTTTTTCTCTTAACAGGAGGTTTCTTTTTTTGGTAGATTATATTTATTTTTTTCTATGTCACCCTTAGGAGTGTTACCTGAAACTCCTCCAATATATAACGTTGTTTCTAATTAATAAATGATTCGACAAGACCATCGAAAAGCTCATTAAAAAAGAATGTCGAAAGCGGGGCATAAGCCCTGTCAGTTTTATTTTACAAAAAAGCCTATTTCTGCTACACTCGTTTTTCGCTTAATAACATTATAATTTGTTTTATTTGAGATGATTCTATGAAGTATAGAATGTATGTGGATGAAGCAGGAAATCCTGATCTAGAAAGTTCCGACAATCCACTACATCGTTTCCTAAGTCTTACTGGTGTAATAATTGATTTAGATTATATTAGCACCACAGTATATCCTCAGATAGAAAAATTAAAATTAAATTATTTTGGTTCACACCCTGATGACCCTGTTATTTTCCATAGAAAAGAGTTAGTTAACGCTAAGCATCCTTTTGTCTCTCTCCGTGATCCTAAGACGCACACAAATTTCGATAATGATTTATTAAATTTTTTGAGAAATTGGGAATACACTGTAATATCTATATGCCTCGATAAAAAAGTACACAAAGAAACTTATCAGGTTTGGAGGTACAATCCTTACCACTATTGTCTTGCACTTCTCCTTGAGAGATACACTTTTTTCTTGGAACAGCGTGCTGCAATGGGCGACGTTATGGCAGAGTCGAGAGGTGGAAAGGAAGACAAACAACTTAAGGCTTCATTCTTGAAATTATGGGAAGAGGGCACAGAATATATATTACCAGAAAGATTCCACAGCGTGCTTACAAGCAAACAATTAAAAGTTAAACCCAAATCAAATAATATTTCAGGTCTTCAGATTGCGGACCTAATTGCACATCCAAGCCGAAACGAAATTTTAAATGAAAATAATCTATTAGATCGTCCTCTGGCACCATTTGCTGAAAAGATAATTGAAATCCTACAGGGGAAATATTATCAGTATAAGGGAAGGATATTTGGCAAAAAATTTATTTAGCTATGAAAAAGGGGCCGTTCGGCCCCGATGGCATTACACCATCCACCTCCACGATTGTGGATTAATCTAACTTTATTTGAAAATTAAATATATGTCAAGATATTTTCCTAAATTAATTAGCCACTACTACCTGTTCAATTGTCAAAGAACAAAATATATAACCAGTCAATCAAGCGGATGGCTAAGAGCCACCGCACAGTTCAGGCGTTATGCCCAGAATGATACCGCAATTTTTAGTTGCATTATGCAATCTTTAGATATATAATGATAGCATGTTGCAACAAAGATATCCGGAGGAACAATTATGGCTACAGCAGTAAGAATATCCGAAGAACTTGCAGATGAGGCAAAAAAACATGGACGGATTGACCATAGGTCTTTGGCCGGTCAGATTGAACATTGGGCACGCATGGGCAAATGTGCCGAAGAGAATCCGGATTTACCATATTCCCTCATTAAGGAAATCTTGATTGGGCTGGACGAGTCAGATCAGGGCGAGAAGACCGAATACACTTTTGGATAGAGCCTTATGAGAATTTACCAGTCAAGGTCGTTTGAGAAAAAAGTAAAGAAGATGTCGAAGCCGGAGAAGGACTCCTTGGATCGGGAAATAAGAAGCATTGCCGATGCTCCGAGTGTTGGGGAGGAAAAGAAAGGCAACCTGCGAGGAGTATTTGTTTACGAGGTTAAGCCTTTTTAAAAAGCAGGTGAGAGTCTTCGTATATCCTCTCTACCCTTCCTCTTTTCCTCAAAAGCTCAAGATGGATCACAGCTTCGACCAGCGGTTCCCATGCCCTGGTATTTAAAATTTAGCATCTTCACCAGGGTGAACTATCCTTTTCTCCTAACCTTTCCCACATCCTGAGGTGTATTTATATTGAAGAAGATAGACTGCTCTGGATCGAAGGACAGTATCTCATGGGGGCTGATTTCTTTTACCTTTACTTTGGAGTAAAAGCTGGTGATCTTTAAGTCATTTAACTCAAGCAGGGCCTCTATTTGTCTTAAGCACCTCTTGGAGTAAATGGCATGGAGGGGCTGAAGACCATCACCGGAGCGGGGAACCACAGCGTCAAATTTGCCTGCCTTTGATACCATGTAATCTATAAACCCTTTGCTCAAAAAGGGCATATCGCAGGCTGTCACAAAGATATGCTCGGAAGAGGCGTAAAAAAGCCCCGTATAAATCCCCCCTAAAGCCCCCTTGTTAGGAATAAGGTCGGTTACTATTCGAAGGTCTAAGTGTAAATATTCAATGGGAGAATTGGTAACAAGGATTACCTCCTCAAAGGTATCCTTGAAAATATCAGCTATCTGATCGACCATCCTTTGGCCGTTGATCTCCAGGAATGCCTTGTTCCTCCCCATCCTTTTACTCTTACCACCGGCTAAAATAACCCCTGTCAAATAGTTTCTCCTGAGAACTAAAGGTTATAAGGATATTGTTATTTCTAGCTCCTTTGGGTCCTCGCAGTCCTTAAGAGCAGAGATCATCCCTGTTATTGACCGAATCATCATGTCCTTAATAAAGGGTTTAAGGGTTATACTCTCCCCATTGACCCTGAGAATGATGGAAGATTTCGTTTTCTTCTTAAGAAACCGATCCTCTATTATATTTACTGTACCCTTTACATCGTCTATATCTACACATGGAACACCGACATCGAACGCCTTATCACTTACCACAGCTATCAGGATATCCTTCTTTGAGCACAGAAGTTCCTCATGGGTATCTTTTCGATAAACCTCAATTTTTGGGTGTTTATCGTTCTTATACCCTTCTGTTATTATTATGTCCACATCCCTGATGAATCTTCCTCTGAGCTCGTCCAGCGGCAAATCCCGTTCCACATCCCTGACTATGGCTATCTTTTGCGGTGAGGACACTATAGTGGTATGAGCGCCTGCTCTTTTATGCCGCCAGCTATCCTTACCTTCTCTATCGATATCAAAACCATGAACATCATGCTTAACAGTGGCGACCTTATACCCCCGCCTGTTTAACTCAGGGATTATCTTCTCTATAAGAGTCGTCTTTCCGCTATCCGATTTACCTACTATTGAGACTATGGGTATCATAACCTAATGTCCTTTCTTAATAATCCACTTTTACCTTTTTCCACCCTAGACTGTCTAATGCAATTATCATACTTGTAATGTTGGATGACCCTTCTCCTGTCTGGTACAGAATAGCATCACGGTAGAGTCGGGCTACCGGATACTCCTCTGAATATCCGTAACCCCCAAATATCTCTACTGCAAACCGAGCTGCCCTTACGCAGGTCTCTGATGCCACATGTTTTGCTATAGTACTCTCAAGGGTATTCCTGACCTTATTGTCCGCCAGGAAGGCAGCCTTGTATAAGAGTATCCTGGACGCCTCTGTGCCGGCTATCATATCGGCAATCTTTTGCTGATTCATCTGAAACTCACCGATCTTCTTGCCAAATGCCTCTCTTTCATTGCAGTATCTAATACTCTCATCTATACATGCCTGGGCAACCCCAACAGCGCCTGCCGCTACACTTATGCGCCCGTAATCCAGGGCATTCATTGCTATCTTAAACCCCTGTCCCAACTCTCCTACCAGGTTATCTCTTGGGACCCTGCAGTTTTCGAATATAAGTTCACCTGTAGGTGCACAGTGATGCCCCAGTTTATCCTTTATCTCTTTTCTTGAGAGGCCGGCCATCTCCTTTTCAATAATAAAACACGAGATCCCTTTGTGTTTGGGTACAATACTGGGATCGGTCTTCACATAAACCACCCCTGCATCCATTATAGGGGCATTACTGATCCACATCTTGGAGCCGTTGATGACAAAAGAATCACCGTCCTCTTTGGCAGTTGTCCGGATAGAGGCAACGTCAGAACCTGCATTTGGCTCTGTCATGGCATTTACGCCAAACAGCTCGCATCGGATCAGCTTCTGTACATACTTCTCCTTTTGTTTTTCTGTGCCCCAGTTGAGGATAGTCAAAGGACAGGTAAGCGCCTGCATGTTAAAGAAGTGTCTTAGAGAGGACTCTGCCCTGGAAATCTCCTCTACTATTATGGCATGAGCTACAAAACCAATGTTGGACCCCCCGTACTTCTCAGGGAATGCTGCTCCAAAAAAACCCTGACCTGCCATCTTCAGGATAATATCCTTCTGAAACCTGTGGGCGCGATCATCTTCAGCCACTACCGGCATGATCTCCTTCTCAGCGAAATCTCGCGCCAGTCTTCTCACAGCCTTCTGTTCTTCTGTTAAAAAGAAATTCATACCAGGTCTCCATTAAAAGTAACTGTCAGGTGTTTAGGCTGAAGACTGAAGTAGCCTAATAGTCTGTAGGTTGAAGTAGGCTAATAGTCTATAGCCTAAACTTCAGTCTATCTACCTGAGGTAGTACGATTTTATTTTATCGATCAACCGTTGTCAATAAATTGTTTTTTTCTTGACGGTAGAGGGTGAAATATGTATTATTTTTAGTATCTAAATAAAGTCTGTTTGATCCGTCAGGATAGGATTTAAATTTAAATCAAAAGAGTAATTAAAAAGGGGGGAAGGGTATGAAAAAGGCATTAGAAGGCGTTAAAGTATTGGACTTAACCCAATTCGAGGCAGGGACCACATGCACAATATTACTGGCATTCCTGGGGGCAGATGTAATAAAGGTTGAAAACCCGGCTACAGGTGATATGGGTAGATTTGCCTTCTCAGAAAAGCGAGCCGAGGGGATTGATTCATTTTACTTTATCCTTTTAAACCTAAATAAGAAGAGCGTAACCCTGAATCTAAAGGCCGAAAAGGGAAAAGAGATGTTCAAAGAGATGGTTAAAAAATCAGATATCGTGGTGAATAACTTTACTGTCGGAACCATGGATAGTTTAGGCTTGGGTTATGATGTCCTGAAAGAACTAAACCCAAAGATCATTAATGCATCCATCACAGGCTATGGAACCTATGGACCTTATAGGGATTACCCCTGTTTTGATATAGTAGCCCAGGCCACCGGCGGGCTGATGGGTGTGACGGGATATCCTGAGAATCCCCCTACTAAAGTCGGAACAGGTCTGGGAGACAGTATCGGTGCTATTAACCTGGCAGTTGGCATATTGGGTGCGTTGTATCAAAGGGAGAAGACGGGTGAAGGCCAGGAGGTAGAGGTTGCTATGCAGGATAGCATATTCAATACCTTAAGACCTGTTTACAACTTTTATTATGTTGGCGGCAGTAAACCCATAGAACGAACTGGCAACAAGACAAAGATGATAGCACCATGGAACAGCTATAAGACTTCAGACGGTTATGTGGTTATAGGACTTCTAACGAACCCCCTGTGGGAAAACCTCCTAAAGGCTATTGGAAGGGAAGATGCCCTTCCAGATCCAAGGTTTGCTGATCCATTGATCCGTGGTACGAATTGCGACGTGGTGGATAGCATGATCGAGGAGTGGACATCAAAGAAGTCGAAAATGGAGGCTATGTCGTACTTAGCTGGGAAAGGGGTTCCGTGTGGTGCCATTCTGGACATGACAGAGCTTTTGGATAACCCTCATCTCAGAGAGAGGGGTATGGTTACCGAGATTGAGCATCCTACCAGGGGTAAAATCGCTATCCTTGGGTCACCCATCAAGTTATCAAAATCAGAGACGAAAATCCAGCCCGCTCCCCTCCTTGGTCAGCACAATGAAGAAATATATGCTTCAATGTTGAATTTTACCAAAGAAGACCTTGCCAAGCTGAAGGAAGAAAAGGTAATATAACAGCCTTGTAGTAATGGTACTATCAGGGGAAACATAGTCTTTCAAAGCTCTCAATATACACAAAAGGAGAATTATGATTAGGATAAGAATACATGGAAGAGGTGGACAGGGGGCCGTTACTTTCGCCCATATGTTATGTCTGTCAGCCACTGAAGAGGGTAAATTTGGGCAGTCTTCCCAGGGACAGAGTTGGGACAGAAGGGGAACCCCTATGGAAGGATACGCCAGGATAGGAGATAAACCCATATCAGAGAGGGGTTTTATCGTTGAGCCCGATTATGTGGTTGTGTTAGACCCAACTATAGTAGGCGGAGTGAACCTGGAGGCAGGCATGAAGGATGATGGAAAGGTTATCGTCAATTCTCCTGTTGATCTCAAATTCAAACACCAATCTTTCTGCATAGATGCTACGTCTATCGCCCTTGACAAACTGAATGCCCCTATTACAAATACTGCAATGCTGGGAGCTTTTGCAGGAGCAACGGGTCTGATATGCCTGGATTCTATAGAAAGAGGCGTCAGACAGATACTTGGGAAGAAATTTTCAGAAGAGGTTATTACTAATAACATAGAAGCCGTCAGGGCTGCGTTTAATGAGGTAAAGTGATGGAAAGAGAGTATATAAGAGGAGGAGTTATCCACAACTCGGGGAATTCCGTGGTTTATAAGACCGGCGGTTGGAGGGTCTTTAAACCCATTATTGACCAAGCCAAATGTAATAGCTGTAAGCTGTGTTATTGGTATTGTCCTGATAGCTCTGTCGTATGGGAAAAGGACAATGTTGCCATAAACTATGAATACTGCAAAGGCTGTGGTATTTGTGCCCATGAATGCCCATCAGATGCAATTGAAATGGAGAGAGAAAAACTATGAAGATGTATTTGTCAGGTTCTGAAAGTGTAGCCCATGGTGTAAGACTCTCAAGAACAGAGGTCATATCTGCTTACCCTATTACACCTAATGTGTTTGTTTTGCAGACATTGGCGAATATGATAGATAGTGGAGAGCTGGATGCCGAGTCTGTAAATGCAGAATCAGAGATAGGTTCTATGAACATTTGTGCCGGGGCAACTGCTGCCGGGGTCAGGTCCTTTACATGTACATGTGCCCAGGGTTTAGCATATATGAAGGAGGTGCTATGGATGGCTTCGGGGATGGCATTGCCTGTAGTTGTAGCTGTTACCAGTCGTGCCATTGGTTCTCCTCAAACCTTTGCGTCGGACTTTTCTGACTCCCTCTCTGAAAGGGATGCAAGTTTTCTTCAGTTTTACTGTGAAAATGCCCAGGAAGCCCTTGATTCTACAATTATGGCATATAAGATCAGCGAGGATGAGAGAATCCTCCTTCCCAGCTTTGTAGTGATAGAGGGGTTTCGTTTATCCCACACCTATGAACTGGTAGATGTTCCTGATCAAGAAACGGTAGACCGATTTCTGCCCAGGTATAACCCAAAACACGCCTTCATAGATCCCAGGTACCCTATAATGCAGGGTGGACCGGCCCTTTCGGCCTCTCTCTTCGATAGCTTGAAGTACCAGCAGTATACGGCGCTGCAGAGGGCAAAGGGGATTATCAGAGAAACCTGCAAGGAATTTGCCGATCTTTTTGGCAGAGACTACCATGGTTTGACCGAGTCCTATAAGATAGACGACGCAGAATTGGTGGTAGTGGTTATGGGCTCTGTAACAAGCTTAGTAAGAGAGATGGTGGATGAATACAGAGAGAAGGGGCAAAAGATAGGGATGTTGAAACTAAGATGTTTCAGACCATTCCCAAAAGAGGAAATAATCGAGGGTCTCAAGGGTGTTAAAAAGATTCTGGTTTTGGATAGAGCTACTTCCCCTGGTTCCGATGGCATAACGTACATGGAGATCAAGGCAGCCCTGCAGCGTTCCCAGGCTATTGTATCGAACTACATTATAGGGAGCCAGGATATACTTCAAAGGGATCTTGCAGCTATTCTGGATACCACTTTAAATAGAGATGATGAATTCGTTGAATGGTATAATCAGGAATTTAAAGAAGATGTACTCCAGGTTATCGGGTATGATAACTATGATAAACTTAGAAGGTCTGAGGTAGTTGATAGACAGATCAAGGAAGGCGAGGATATACAGGCGCTGGGGAATCCTTTCTGCCCTGGGTGTGGTAGTTTAATCTGCGTTAAATTGGCTTTGAGCGTATTTGACAAAAATACCTTCGTTACGGCTAACTGCGGCTGTATGGGGGTAATACCTGCAGCCTTCCCTCAGACATGTCTCAAGGTTCCTTCTGCCTTCTTCAGCTTCAGCAGCGCGGGAGCAGCGGCAAGCGGGGTAGAGGTGGCATTGAAGAGAAAGGGGATGGATACGGACGTCTTTCTCTATGGAGGGGATGGGGGCATTCTCGACATAGGTCTTCAGACCCTGTCCGGGGCATTGGAGAGGGGTCATAATATAACCTATCTCCTCTATGATAACGAGGCATATATGAACACAGGCGTCCAAAGGAGCAGCGCTACCCCTTATCTGGCACGTACAAAAACAACACCATCGGGGAAAAAATCTCGCAAGAAGGATATAATGAAGATAGTGGAAGCCCATGAAAATGTATATACTGCTACAGCCTCTCCAGCCTATCCCCAGGATTTCCTGCGTAAAGTCAAGAAGGCAAGAGAACATAAAGGGCCATCCTTTGTATACGTTATTGGGCCCTGTCCCACAGGGTGGGAGTTCGATGCATCGCTAACCATAGAGATCGCCCGTCTTGCTGTTGAGACCGGTTCACTTGTGCTCTATGAATATGAAAACGGAAAGAGAACTATAAATCGGATACCGAAAAAGAGAAAACCCATCGAAGAATATCTTTCTAAACAGGGAAGGTTCTCACACCTTACATCGGAACAGATAGCAGAGATACAGAATGATGTGGATAAGAGGTTCAATGAGCTGGTCAGGCAGTCAAAATTAAAGTAAGGCAAATTATTTGACATCTACCTTTAAAAGACCAGATCCAGAAACTGTTTTAATATCCCTGCAGTAGCCCCCCAAATAATATGGCTGTTGTAGTGGTAGAAATAAACCGGGCAAGGCTTACCTTCACGAATCATAAGTTCTTCCCTGTGTATTTTTTCATCTAACAAAGCCTGTATTGGCACCTCTATGAGTTCATCTGTTTCATTGGCATTTATATTGAATTTATATGGATACGGTATAAAACCCACAAATGGGGAAATAACAAACCTTGTTGTAGTCACTACATCATCCAATTCTCCCAGTATTTCCACATCCTCGCTCTTGATGCCTACTTCCTCATAGCACTCTCTAAGGGCAGTAGCCATTAGCGTTTCATCTCCTTCATCATGAGATCCTCCCGGGAAAGAAATCTGCCCCTTATGATGTTGCACATCTTCCGTTCTCTTTGTAAACAAAATGTGGCACTTATCATCTTTGTAAAAGAGGGGTAAAAGAACCCCCGAAGGCTTAAAGCTATCATCAACGATGGTCTTTTTTGTTCTCTGAGAGAGGATTTTTCTAATCTTGTCCTTCATTTTATCAACCGATTTGTTATTAAACATATTCATAAGATAAAAGGTAACTACTCGGGCACAAAGTGGCAAAGGCACATAGGCACAAAGCAGAGCGGAGCAGGGTCGTTTCGTTGTTTTTTCCTAACTTTGTGCCTTTGGTGCTCTGTGCCTTTGTGCCTACCTGAGTAGTTACGATAAAAGATTTATTGGGAGGGGGAATGTGATAATAAATAGTCATATATCTTTTCCCCTGCCTCCAATCCCAGATCAATAAATTCTGGCCCGTACTTCTTCCCGGTATCAGTTCTGAAAGTGTCTTTTATTTTCATGATCCCTTTCAATCCCCTGGGGAAGTGCTCAACTATCAGCTCAATAGGGGTCCCGCGGAAATCTGCCATGTACCAAAGGGTTTCCGTAAAGTTGTCTATCCCCCATCTAAACTTATCGGCATCGTAAAGAGAATCGCTGATTATCTGTCCTAGAAGAGTCGAGACCTTTTTTGGTTCAACAAATGCCTCATGATTTGAAATAGCCTGAACTATAATCTCCTTTTCTCTCTCTTCCAATGAAAAATCCCTGAGTTTGATTCTTGCCTCTTTAGCACTGGCACTGGCGTGATTGGGTTCCTTCCTCTTAATGTCGTGCAGCAAACCTGATAGTTGGGCAATAACAATTGCTTCTTTGATCCGATCTGATTCCAAAGACTGCCTCTCTCCTTCAATAAAGACAAGGGCACCAATATCAATCGTTACCTTCTCGGCATGTTTCATGCCATGTCCCAGGTTGTCCGCTAATTGTTTGAACACCATGTCACGGCACTTTAATACCTCTGTATTGCTATTATATATCTCCTTTGACATTAAAAGAAGCCTCTCATGTTCTATATAGAAACTGGGGCACTTCGAACTTGAGGCTATTCTTTTTGACTCCTTCATCATCCTCTTATATATCTCTTTCACTAGTAGCCCCTTTGAACATACTTAATAAATAGTAACTGCTCAGGTGGATAGGCTATAGGCAGTTAGCCTGTAGGAGGAAATGATGCGCGACCATACGAAGCTCAGAGCATCTTGATTCGGTCAATGCACAGTGACTAACAGTCTTCAGCCTACAGTCTAAACAACCTGAGTATTTACAATAAATATTACCTTCCAGTATGTCCAAACCCTCCGGAGTCTCTCTCTGTCTTATCAAGTTCCTGAGTAAGCTCGAGAGAGGCACGGCAAACCCTGTTTATTATCATTTGAGCTATCCGGTCACCTCTTTTTATGGTAAAGGGTTCAGTACCAAAGTTTATAAGCAGAACCCCTATCTCTCCTCGATAATCTGCATCTATAGTGCCAGGGGAATTTACCAGACTTATCCCATTCTTGAAAGCTATTCCACTGCGGGGGCGGATCTGCGCTTCAAAGCCTTTGGGGATTGCAATAGCAACACCTGTAGGTATTAGTTTTCTTTCTCCCGGTTTTATAAAAACATCCTTGTCAACTGCGGCATAAAGGTCCATGCCGGCTGAGTGCTCGGTCATGTATCGGGGCAAGGGTACATCGCCATCCGTATCTTCTCTTACCCTTTTTATCTGAACCTTAACCTCTTCCATTTTCTTTAGGAACTCCTAAATTTCTGAACGAAACCTAACCCTGCCGCCTAACTGAATAAGTACTTACAAGAACAAAAATACCCAATTAAAAATCAGGTGTCAAGGCATTTCTAGGTTGGGTTAAGTTTGATGAAGCCGTCAAATTCGCTTGACATGGGTTATTAAGATGTATATAAATTCGAGGTCAAGGTAGTTTTAAACCCTCAATCCGTCAGAGGCGGA
>JBAZOX010000073.1:0-10982 GCA_041648535.1 Desulfobacteria bacterium
AGATGGTGTTTTGGTAACAGGCTGCCATCCAGGAGACTGCCACTACATAGCAGGTAACCTGAAGTGTGAGAAGACCATGGGAACCACCAGGAAGCTGATAGACGTTTTGGGCATAGGGGAAGAACGGCTTCGCCTGGAATGGGTATCGGCTTCTGAAGGAAGCAAGTTTGCTGATGTGGTAACTGATTTTACTAATCGTATTAGAGGGTTGGGACCTCTTTCAGGAAAATCACAGGGATGAATTCCGAGGCTATTGTAAAGGAAACAAGGGCATATCATTGTCTGGAATGTGGTGTGTGTACATCCAGTTGTCCGGTTGCCAGGGTTAACCCGTCATTTTCGCCCAGGCTGTTGGTGGAAAAGGCCCTTTTTGGATTTGGAGATGAGATTGTCAGAGACAGAGACCTCTGGTCCTGCTTAGTTTGTGGGAGATGTACGAGTCGTTGCCCTTCTAATGTAGACTATCTCAATTTCATAAAAGAGATGAGGATAGAGGCATCAAAACTGGGGCAGAAAGGTCTTTTTTCCCATGATGGGATATTGAATACCATAATGGAGCTTCAATCCTTGAGCCTCCAACAGAAAAGAACTTTCTGGATTACCGATGATCTTGAAGTTGCCGATGAGGGTGAATGCTTCTATTTTGTTGGATGTCTGCCCTACTTTGATCTTGTCTTTGGCGAAGGAGGGTACTGTGATGTTGGTCTGAAACCTACGGATAGGGCAAGAAATACCGTAAGGATACTCAATAAAATGGGGATAAAACCCGTTGTAAGCAATGATGAAAGGTGTTGTGGGCATGACCTTTTATGGAATGGGGATTTAGAAGGGTTTAGAAGGTTAGCTGAACTCAACCTAAAGACTATAAAGAAGAGTGGAGCCAAGAAGGTCATCTGTCTTTGTCCTGAAGGGTATGTAACTCTAAAGAGGGATTATCCGTTGTATCTTGGTGAACAGGATATAGAAGTGGTCCAATTGTACCAGCTCCTTGCAGATAAGTTAAAGGAAGGGAAGTTGAACTTTGTTGAGAATGGTTCGGATAATCCTGTCAAAGTTACCTTTCATGACCCGTGTTCATTGGGAAGGATGGCCGAAATATATGAAGAACCAAGGGAGATACTCTCCGGCATTCCAGGTATAGAGCTCGTAGAGATGGAGAGAAACAGGGCTGATGCCCTATGCTGTGGTACAAGTGGGTGGGTCAACTGTTCCAGCTGCTCTAAGCAGATTCAGATAGAAAGGCTTAAAGAAGCAGAGGCTACAGGAGCGGATATTCTTCTTGTTGCCTGTCCCAAGTGTGGAATCCATCTGAGTTGTGCAAAGTATAACAGCGACATAAAGATTGAGATTAAAGACGTCACTGATTTGATAGTGGAAAAAATGACGGACTAGTAAAAAGTCAAAATTGGGATGGCAAAGTAAAAAGCTCCAGATGCAAGGCGCGCAAATCCTGAGGAGTGAAGCGTACTTTTAGGGGTACGCTGCAACGACGAAGGATGCAGCGCAACGCCGCAGATGGACTTTTTACGAAGCCATAAAAAATGGTTTGATAGGAGATACTCATATGACCAAAAATGTCCTCGTAATCGGAGCGGGGATTGCAGGCATTCAAGCTTCTTTGGATCTGGCGGATGCTGAGGTCAAGGTCTACTTGTTGGAGAGGGAGCCAAGTATAGGGGGAAAGATGGCCCAGCTTGACAAGACCTTTCCCACAAATGACTGCGCCATCTGAATACTTTCGCCAAAGCTGCTGGATGCAGGTCGACACACTAACATAGAACTCCTCGCTTACAGCGAAGTAGAAGGAGTTACGGGACAGGTGGGGGATTTCAGTGTTAAGATAAGGAAGAAGGCCCGACTTGTTGATGACAGCAAGTGTATTGCTTGCGGTCAATGTGCTGAGAAGTGCCCGAAGAAAGTACCTGATGAATTCAATATGAAGCTTGGCAAAAGAAAGGCCATATACAAGCACTTCGCTCAGGGTATCCCTTCTATCTATACCATAGATAAAGAAAACTGTATAAGGATTAAAAAAGGGGCAGGGAAAAAGAAAAAGCCCTGTGGTTTATGTGAGGATGTTTGTCCTGCAGGTGCGGTTGATTTTGATCAGAGTGATGAATGTATTGAAATCCAGGTAGGGGCAATTATTTTGGCAACCGGGTACGATCTGTTTAATCCTTCTGGTTTAAGCCAATACGGTTATGGGAGGATCGACAATGTGGTTCTCAGTCTGGAATATGAGAGGCTTATGAGCGCCAGCGGTCCTACACATGGCCATATTAACAGGCGATCCGATGGGAAATTGGCGAAGAAGATAGGATTTATCCAGTGTGTTGGCAGCAGAGATCTGAGAAACAAGAGTTACTGCTCAAATTTTTGCTGTATGCACTCAATCAAGGAGGCCATCCTTACAAAGGAGCACGACACAGAGGCTGAGGTTTATATATTTTACAATGATCTAAGGGCTATGGGAAAAGGTTTCCATCAGTATAGAATACGTGGTGAGAGACAGTATGGTATTCAGTACATCAGAAGCAGGGTTGGGGAGATAACACAGGATCAAGAAGGGAATCCCATAATATGGTACGAGGATACAAAAGAAAGTAAAGTAAAAAATCTGATGGTGGATATAGCTGTTCTTGCTGTGGCTTCTGTGCCTAGCACAGGAATCGAAAATTTGGCCAATATCCTGGGTGTCGATCTTGATGAAGATGGTTTTATCAGGTCAGATCCGACTCACCCTCTGATGACCTCGGTACCTGGAATATTTACTTGTGGAGCCTGTCAGTGCCCCATGGATATTCCTGAATCGGTTGTCCAGGCCAGTGGGGCAGCATCAGCGGCAGCAGAGGTTGTATTTTCGGCTGCTCTGTAGGAGCAATAGATTGGAAGATGTGAGAATAGGCGTATTCGTATGTGATTGTGGTTCGAATATTGCCGGGTTTTTAGATGTCCCGAAAGTGGTAGAATACGCAAAGACCTTGCCTCATGTGGTTTTTGCCAAGGAAAATCTCTATTCGTGTTCTGAAACCGGGATAACAGAAATCAAAGATAGCATAAAAGAGCATGCCTTAACACGGGTTGTAGTTGCCTCCTGTACCCCAAGGACCCATGAACCCACCTTCAGGCTGGCGTGTGAAGAGGCAGGCGTGAACCCATTTTATTTTGAGATGGTCAATATAAGGGAGCAGTGCAGTTGGGTACATATGCAGGTTAGGGAAGATGCAACAAACAAGGCAAAGGACCTGGTGAGGATTGGTGTTGCAAAGGCAGCGCTCCTGGATGCCCAAGAGTTCATTGTTGTTGATGTGAATAGAAAAGCGCTGGTCATTGGTGGAGGCATTGCAGGGCTTACGGCAGCTATTGCCTTGAGTCGAAGGGGATTTGAGGTAGTCCTGGTAGAAAAAGAGAAAGAATTAGGGGGGAGGCTCAATGATCTCAATAGGCTCTATCCATACGGTGTGAAGGCTTCGGAATTAATAAGGGGAAAGATTAAGGAAGCCACATCGAGCCCTCTCATTGAAATCCACACGTCGAGTATTATCAAGAACGTACGGGGTTATGTGGGAAACTATGAAGTGGATATAGAAACCGGGGGGCAAGATGTCCATGTTAGTTGTGGTATTATAATTGTGGCAACGGGTGCTTCTGTCCTGGAACCCAAGGGACTTTACAACTATAATGGTCGGAATATAATAACCCAAGTGGAGTTGGAAAGAAGGTTACAAAAAGGAAAGATAAAGGCAGACGGCATTGTGATGATCCAATGTGTAGGGGCAAGGACTGAGGAGAAGAATTACTGTTCAAGGACATGCTGTATGACGGCGGTCAAGAACGCAAGCCTGCTGAAAGAAAAAATGCCGGACACAAAAGTTTTTGTCCTATATCAGGATATGCAGTGTTACGGAGTTGAAGGTGAAGCCCTCTTCCGTAAGGCAAAGGAGATGGGGGTAATATTTATCAATTACGATCCGGACAATCCACCGGTTGTGGGAAAGAAAAGCGTTAAAGTATACCATCAACTGATGGGAAGAGAGATGGAGATAGAATACGATCTGGTAGTCTTATCAACCCCTATGATCCCCAGAGAGGATACTGATGCCCTTTCCAAATTGCTAAGAGTCCCAAGGGATGAGAATGGTTTCTTCCTTGAGGCCCATGTGAAGCTAAGACCCCTGGATTTTGCTACAGATGGGATATATCTGTGCGGAAGTGCTCATTGGCCTGCCGATACCCGAGAGAGCATCTCTCAAGCGCTTGGTGCTGTTTCCAGGGCATCAATCCATTTAGCGAGGGGTTCTGTCAAGGTTGATCCTATAGTTTCAACCCTGGCAGACGAAGATCTGTGTAAAGGGTGCGGTCTCTGTGCCGCTTTGTGTCCTTACGGAGCCATAGAAATCATTGATACCCCTAAGGGCAAGAAAGCCGGTATGATCTCTGTGGCATGTAAGGGTTGCGGGGTCTGTGGAGCTACCTGCTATCATAGAGCGATCAAGATGAACCATTTTACCGATGAACAGGTGAGTGCCCAGATAGCAGCCGTTGTGGGTAAGTAGGGGAAAAGGGGATTTTTCATTTTTCAAGATGAACTAATTGGAGGGTAGATACAAATGCCTGAAAATAACAGGATAAAGATATTGGCATTTGCGTGCACCTGGTGAGGCTACGGAGCTGCTGACTTCGCCGGTGTAGCGAGGATGCAATATTCTCCTGATATCCGTACCATACGGGTCATGTGTACGGGAAGAATCGATCCTTTTATGATCCTGGATGCCTTCCTTTGTGGGGTTGACGGTGTGCTCATCCTCGGTTGCAAGGATGGTGAGTGCCATTACGTCACAGGGAACATGGAGGCCAAGAATAAGATAGACATGACAAGCCGTTTGCTGAAGATCATCGGTGTCGACCGGAACAGAATCTGTTTCGGGCAATTATCCTCTGCCGAAGGGACCCGTTTTGTTGAATTGGCGGAGAACTTTACCAAAAGGATAAAAGAAATAGGTCATTTGGGAACCGAGATAAAAGAGGACAGAGAAGAGTTGAAGTTCAGGCTTGAGGCGGTAAAGGCAGCGGTTGAAGGTGAAAAACTGAGATGGGTTATTGGAAAAAAGACAGAATTCATGGGTATAGGAAATAAATATGGGGAGACGTTTACCCGACATGAGATGGACAGGCTTTTAGATGGGTTAATCATGGATGAAGTTGCGGTAAGGGAAATACAATTGTTATTGCAAGAAAGGCCTTTGTCGGTTAAACAGATTTCGGAAAAGTTAAAAATACCTTCCAACAGGGTATTGAGGTACATAGCCGGTTTGAGGAGAAAGGGTGTTGTGGGTCTGGAGAGAGTAGATGGAACCTCTCCATTATATGGTCTGCAGGAGTAAATTCTAAATTGGGGAATAATGCCGTACTAATCATAGGTGGAGGACTGGCTGGCATACAGTCGGCGTTAGAGCAGGCTGAGTCCGGGAATACGGTGTACTTGGTTGAAAACTCTCCGGGAATCGGTGGAGAGAGACTCTTGTACAATGAGGACTCAAAGACTGTTGATTTTGTCTCTCCGGATCTGGAAAAGGTTAAGAAGAATAAAAATATCAGGATAATTACCAATGCAGACATAGAAAAGGTTGAAGAGAGTGACGGTAAATTCGATATCAAAATAAAAAAAAGGGACATCAGGGTCATCGAAGAGAGGTGCGACGATTGTAAAGCCTGCATTAAGGTATGTCCGGTAAACCTCTGGGATGATGAGAATCAGGGATTATCCTTTAGAACAGCCATAGATTTTTTTGATCATGTAAACCCTTCCTACAACATAGTCAAAGAGACACCAGTTTGCCAGAGGACCTGCCCTGTACACCTGGATATCAGAGGGTATATCGGTTTCATTGCCGACGGTAAATTTGAAGAATCCCTTGCCCTCATCAAAGAGGTACTCCCTTTCCCATCCATATGTGGGCATATATGTCCACATCCATGTGAAGAGGAGTGTAATAGGGGAAGAATAGATTATCCACTTTCTATACGGGATTTGAAGCGTTTTGTCGCCGATATCGAATTACAGAATGCCTTAAAACCTAAGCCGTTGATGATAGTAAAGGGAGAAGATAAAGGAAAAAAGGTAGCCATAATCGGGGCAGGACCGGCAGGGCTTGCCTGTGCCCATGATCTGGCTTTGCTCGGTTATGGTGTGACTGTTTTTGAGGCTTTGCCCAGACCAGGGGGGATGCTGGCCGTGGGCATTCCCGATTATAGATTGCCCCGGGATGTCCTGGAAAAGGAGATAGATGCAGTAAGTGCGTTGGGGGTGGAGATCAGGTGCAATACGGTAATTGGTAAAGGCTTAAGCCTTGATGATCTTTTTAACAAGGGTTATGAAGCTGTCTTTATCACTGTGGGTGCCCACAAGAATCAAGAGATGAGGATACCCGGGGAAGATGCCCGGCGGGTTATTCCAGGGGTTACCTTTCTTCGAGATTTGAATCTGGGGAAACCCGCTGATGTGGGTGAAAGGGTAGTCGTAATCGGTGGGGGTAATGTGGCCATCGACTCTGCCAGATGTGCCCTTAGACTGGGTGCAAGGGATGTAACCATACTCTACAGGAGATCGAGGCATGAAATGCCGGCAAGTGATGAAGAAATAGAGGCAGCCCTGGAAGAAGGGGTTAAGATAGAATACCTGGTTGCTCCTCTTCAAGTATTTACTGCAGATGGTAAGGCGGCAGGTCTCAGGTGCATGAGGATGGAGTTAGGGAAGCCTGATACATCAGGAAGGAGAAGGCCGATACCGGTTGAGGGTTCAGAGTTTGATATAGAGTTGGACACGTTAATACCTGCTATAGGACAGGTTCCCGATATATCTTTCCTTGGTGAAAGTTCTGGGATTGAGTTGACAAAGAGGGGGACAATAGCTGTCAATCCGGATACCCTGGAAACAAGCAGACCGGGGGTTTTTGCCGGTGGTGACTGTCAAACCGGACCTAAAATAGCCATTGAGGCTATAGCAGCCGGCAAGAAAGCAGCCGTATCTATTGATAAATATCTGATGAACTTGTAAAAAGTCAAGATTGGGATGGCAAAGCAAAAAGCTCCAGATGCAAGGCGCGCAAATCCTGAGGAGTAAGGCGTACTTAGGGGTACGTTGCAACGACGAAGGATGCAGTGCAACGCCGCAGATGGACTTTTTACGAAACCATCAATATCTCAGAGGGAAATGACCGGTTATGGTGGAAGAAAAGAAGAGATATATACTGGAATTTTCAGATATTCCCGCAGAGCGTCAATCGGTACAGGAACTTCCTGTCGAGGAGAGGATAAATAATTTTAATGAAGTGAGTCTCGGATTTACGGAAGATGCAGCCGTGAAAGAGGCAAAAAGGTGTCTGAGCTGCCGCAGATGCCTGGGATGTGGGCTTTGCCTGGCAGAGTGCGACAAAGATGCCATAGTTTTTGAACAGGCTGATGAAAAGCTTGACATATCTGTTGATTCTATGATAATCACCACTGGGGTAGAGAGGGTTTGTTCTCCCCCGCCAGAAAGATTTGGCTACGGCAGATATGCTAATGTAGTTACTGATATTGAATTTGAGCGAATTTTGAGCGATAATGGCCCTTATGTCGGCCTTTTGATTCGGCCTTTCGATGGAGAGATACCAAGGAAAATAGGTTTTGTATGCTGGGCTGATAACAATGAAGGCAGAGGTGAAAGCGGTATTAAATCTTTGAGTTATGCTATCCATGAGGCTATGTTGGCAAAGAATAAGGTTGATGGATTGGAGATATCCCTGTTTCTTCCTGATAATGACGACTATATGAAGGAATTAAAGAGAAATGATGGAAAAGTGCCGGGGGTTAGCACTAAAAAGGGGAAAATAACGGCCATAAAAGAGGTTCAGGAGAGCAAAAATCTCATAGTCCGGTGGGACGAAAATGGGGATGAAAGAGAAGATGAATTTGAGATGATCATATTATCAACCATACCTGAACTTCCAAGCTATTTAGTGGAGCTGGCCAAAAAACTGAACATAGACCTCAAGGATATGAAAAAGGACACCTTATTATCCGAGACATCTGAGAAGGGTGTCTTTTTTGCTAGAACCATGTGACATGAGTAAAGAGGGTCAGTTGTCCGTTGAAAGGAATAGAAGGAAGAAAGACCTGGCACTTTACATGTGTAGTTTAATAAACAAAAAGGGAAAGAGGGGATCATGCTAGAGGCTGTAATAACAATAGCAATAATGTTAATAAAGATAACTGTTGTCTTTTCTGTTCTCATGTTAATGGTAGCCTATGTTCCTTTAATGGAAAGGAAAGTTCTGGGACACATGCAGGTCAGGTACGGGCCAAATAGGGTAGGTTGGCATGGATTGTTGCAGCCTATTGCCGACGGATTGAAGCTCTTCTTTAAGGAGGAGATAACCGTTAGCCGGGCCAACAAAGGGATATACCACCTTGCTCCGGTTATATATATGGCCTGTGCACTGGTTGTCTATGCTGTCATCCCATTCGGAAATGAGATAAAAGTCTTGGGGAGGGTGATCCCACTGCATATTGCAGATGTAAATATCGGGATTCTCTATATCTTTGCCCTCTCTTCCCTGGGGGTATATGGTTTGGTTTTAGCCGGTTGGTCTTCAAACAATAAGTATTCTCTATTAGGAGCCATGAGGGCTTCTGCTCAGATGATCAGTTATGAGTTGCCACTGGGACTTTCTGTTATAGGTGTTTTAATGCTGACCGGGTCTCTCAGTATGGTTGAGATAGTAAAAGCCCAGGAGAATGTATGGTTTATCGTGTTACAACCTTTGGGGTTTCTTCTGTTTCTTACCTGTGCCTTTGCAGAGACTGGCAGGACGCCGTTTGATCTCGTGGAATGTGAAAATGAGCTTGTTGCCGGTTATCAGACGGAATACAGCTCTATGAAATTCGCCATGTTCTATATGGCAGAGTATACGCATATCATTGCTGTAAGCGCCATTGCGGTAACCCTTTTCTTAGGGGGATGGAGAGGCCCCTTTTTGCCTCCTGCACTTTGGTTTTTAATTAAGGTGCTTGCCCTTGTGTTCTTTTTTATCTGGGTTAGGGCTACCTATCCCAGGTTCAGATACGACCAGCTCATGCAATTTGGATGGAAGGTACTGCTTCCGCTGGCTTTAGTCAATATTGTTATAACCTCTTTTGTTATGATAATTATTTAAGCAAAGTGCTAGGAAAGAAGCAAAGGGTAAAAGTATACCAGAAGGTAAAAAAATAGGAGAATTCAATGATTGTACCGCTCATCAAAGGATTGAGTTTAACGTTCAGGAGGTTTTTTTCAAAACCGATAACCATACTCTATCCCGAAGAAAAATGGGAGTGCTATCCTCGATATAGGGGGCTTCATCAATTACAGCGTAAAGAGGATGGTAGTGCAAAATGTGTTGCATGCCAACTGTGTGCTACCGTCTGTCCTTCTGGGTGTATTAGGGTTGATGGCGCCGAGGGTCCAAACCACGAGAGGTATGTGGAGAGTTATGAGATTGATTTGACCCGGTGTATCTTTTGCGGGTTTTGTGTAGAGGCCTGCCCGGTAGGGGCAATAACCATGACTTGCGAGTATGAATTGGCCAGTTATTCGCGTCAGGCTGTTCAGTATGATAAGGAAATGCTTCTAGAAAAATAGGTAACCGTTCACGGTTGTCGGTTTACAGTTCACAGTTTTTTCAATGAACTATTTGATGGAATTGATATAGATGAGCGCAGCATTTGATCTTTTATTCCATAATCACAGCAATCTCTTAATAATTTTTCTCTACCTTCTGTTTTTTTCAACCGTGAACTGATAACTGTAAACCGTGAACGGTTACAAAAAAGGAGTCATGTATTATGACAGTAACAGGCTTTTTCTTCTTTTCCATAGCGGCGGTAGTATTGATTTCGGCGATTCTGGTTGTCGTTTTGCGAAACCCTGTTCATAGTGCCCTGTCTTTGGTTTTGACCTTTTTCAGCCTTGCCGGTCTCTATATCCTTTTGAATGCACAATTTATTGCTGCTATCCAGGTCATAGTGTATGCAGGGGCAATAATGGTGCTCTTTTTGTTTGTGATTATGCTGCTTAATTTAGACAAGGAAAAGAGAGTGGGAGAAAAACACCCTTTGCAAAAGGCCTTTGGCATTGCTATTGCGGTCTTCTTATTGGTCGCCTTGGGTTCAATCGTAGCCGCAGGGGTTCTTTATGGAAATAAGGGGATACATACCGAGGCCAAGGTAAGCGCCATAGGAAACACAAAGGCTATAGCCGGTTTGCTCTTTACAGACTGGGTTTTGCCTTTTGAGATAGCCTCTATCCTGTTATTAGCAGCTATTGTGGGAGCTATTGTTTTGTCAAAGAAGGAGTTGTAATGATGATACCATTGTCGTACTATCTTATCCTTTCTGCAGTCCTTTTTACGGTAGGAGTTATAGGTGTATTGGTCAGGAGAAATGCAATCGTTATATTTATGTCAATAGAGCTCATGTTGAATGCCGTTAACCTTTCATTTGTGGCCATCTCGAAGCACCTTGATTCTCTGGACGGACAGATATTTGTCTTATTTGTTATGACTGTTGCTGCAGCAGAAGTCGCTGTAGGTCTGGCGATTATAATAAACCTGTTTAGAAATAAAGAAACGATAAACGTTGATGAGATTAACATTATGAAATGGTAAAATTGACGGCTTTGTAAAAAGTCAGGAAACCCTCTTTCTTGTCATTCCGGCGAAAGTCGGAATCCAGTAATTTCAAGCACTTCTAGACTCCGGCTTTCGCCGGAGTGACGGAACTAAGACTTTTTACGAAGCCATCAAAATTGGAGGAAAGATATGTTGGATTATGTATGGTTGGTTCCCCTGTTTCCTATAATCGGCGCCATTATCAACGGAATTTTTGGTACTAAACTGAGCAAGAAGACCGTAGGTGTGGTAGCCTGTGGAGTTATAGGATTGTCATTCCTTGTATCGGTTTTG
>JBAZOX010000074.1:0-10931 GCA_041648535.1 Desulfobacteria bacterium
TTCCTTATTTCTTCGTGCACTGATTGCCAATCATGGAGAGTCTGCTCTCCGGCTTTATATTCTTTATACCTTTTATCAAGTTCTCGTTTTTGCCATTCAGAAAGAGGGAGCTCTGAATTGCCTTGAGCGATAGAATCCCATACGTCTTCTATCAATAATAATTTTTGAGCGAGATTTAATTTGCTTATTTCTTGCTTAATTTCATCGGGTCTCATTTTACTTCCTCCCTGTGTTTCAAATCTCTTATCTGTATATACCTTTGAGTCTTAACGACAAAGCTAACCAGCGGCGTCAACGAGCTTTCACGTAAAGGCCGCCACGTTTCTCGCCGTCTGGTTAAGCGCCTTGTTCACCATCAATTTTCAATGATTCTATGCTGTTAATAAATTCTCCTGGTTCGAATACCGGGAGTTTTGATTCTTTAAAATCTGATAAATTTCTTGTCACTATATATTTAGCTCCGGCATGACGAGCTGCTTCATGGAGGACGGCATCTTCGAAATCTTCAAATTTGGAGGCTACAGCATTTTCAAGCACCACACGATTTACAGGAGCTATGACGAAAAGGGAAAGGAGGGACCGGATATGGTCGGAAGCAGCTTGGGCGCCAAGTGCTTTGGTGGCGAGATAATGAATGGTGGTAACAGTCGTGGCACAGATATACCCTATAATTTCAGAATTTTCTACTTTGGATAACAAGAAAGATGCATCGTCAGAAAAGGGCTCTCTGTCCAAAAGAACATCCAGAATGACATTGGTGTCAAATAGGGTTTTCATAAATATTTTTCTTCTAAATATTTTTCATATTCTTTCTCATCTACTGGCTTTCCCTTAAGGGCTCCCTTGAGAGTTCTTACCGTTGGCGTGAGTGGGTATTCCCTTTTTAATTTTTCATTTTTTATAATTTCAAATAAATCTGCGACGATACGCGAAACGGATTTACCTTTTTTTGCGGAGTATTCTTTTGCTGATTCAATTAAGTTATCATCCATCCGCAGTGTCAATTTTGTATTCATAGTTACCCCCTGGAATATTGACGTATTGTATATGAAGATATATACACCATCGGTTTAGAAGTGTCAATCCCTGTTTAATTGAAGTGAATCATCTTGTTGTTATTTCACTTATGCAAAGACCGCAGGAGAAACATCAAAGCGTTTGCTCAAAATCTTTATCTGACGAATATTGAGCTGACGTTTACCAGTCAGGATTTCAGATACTACTCCCTGACTTCCGATTTCAGACAGGTCTGATTGTTTAAGACCATGCTCCTCCATTAATGCCTTTAGAGTATCTATTGGATTCCCCTTTATCTCCGGAATGTTATGGGCTTCGTATGTCTCAATTAAAGTCCCAATCGTCTCCATCAATGAAGCTAAAGGATGGGACTCGTTATCGCCTACCTCGTCAATTAAAACATCAAGGAGGCTGACCAATTTGTTATAGTCTTTTTCATTATGTGGTACAGAAAATATATTCTGTACCTCCGGCCAAACTTTTTCGATTTTTTTAAGTTGGGTATTCATTTCTTACTCCTTCCATCTTCCCCGATCATATTCTTTATGGGTAAGAACACGTCGAATATAAACCCGATGGGTTTTGTAGTGAATTGCTGCAATCAAACTGGCTTTATTGCCCCCAATATTGAAAACTGTTAATTTACCTATTTGATCAGCGCCCGGAAAAGCCCTGCGTACTTCGGAAAATGAATTAAAATCAGTATGCTTAACAATTCTATACCAGGACTCAAGCGCGGCAGAACAATTGGTATGGTTTTTAGCAAATTCGAGTAAGCGCTTTCGTGTGATTATATGCATACGGTATGTTTATCTCAATTTGAGATGTATGTCAATAAAAAAATATACTTGTACCCGCATATAACCGTTTGTTCAATTTTTTTAAATGGACAACCTCCTCCTTTTTGTGTTAGAAAAAGACGTTTGATCATGGAAAATCCTGAAGGGCATAATTTTATGAAAAAGATCGGGATTATTGCAAAGCCCAATAAGCCAGAGGCAATAGAGGTTACAAAAAGGCTTGTTGGATGGTTAGGTGAGCGTTCTATTGAGGTCTTTTTAGACAGTGCACTGGCTTCCTTGATTAAACACCCAGACAGCTATGATATAGCCAGGATTCCTTCATTGGTAGATATGATTATAGTACTGGGCGGGGATGGAACCCTGCTCAGTGTTGCGAGGGCGATAGGTAACAGGAAGGTGCCGATTCTGGGGGTAAATCTGGGTGGGCTTGGATTCCTCACCGCCATAACCCTGGATGAATTGTACCCTGTTTTAGAAAGTGTTATTGGGGGTGACTACAAACTCAGCAATCGAACAGCGCTAAAAGTCAGTCTTCACCGTGAAGGGAAGAAGGTCGATAAATACAGAGTACTGAATGATGCAGTTATTAACAAAGGGGCTCTGTCCAGAATTATTGATTTAGAAATCACTATAAATGGCAAGTATCTGACCACTTTTAAAGCCGATGGATTAATAATATGTACGCCCACAGGTTCAACGGCATATTCACTTTCTGCAGGGGGGCCTATCGTTTATCCCCTTCTGCACTCTGTAATAATCACCCCTATCTGCCCTCATACCCTTACCAACAGGCCCCTCATTTTACCAGACAATGTAACTATTGAAGTAATCCTTATCTCCAGGAATGAGGATGCGTTTTTAACCTTGGATGGTCAGGTAGGCTTTGCCTTCGATGCCGGCAGTATGCTGGAGATAAAAAAGGCAAAAACCCCTGTTTACCTTATAGAACCTCTCCATAAAAACTATTTCGAGGTTTTGAGAACAAAGCTGAAATGGGGAGAGCGATAAGCCAAGAATAATGCTGAGTGAGCTTACTATTAAGAGTTTTGCCATAATTGATGAGTTAACCCTCTCTTTTTCTGAGGGTCTCAATGTACTCTCCGGCGAGACAGGAGCCGGAAAGTCCATAATAATCAATGCCATTAACCTGATTCAAGGCAGAAGGACATCTGCGGACATAATAAGAAGCGACGAGGAAGAGGCAATAGTAGATGCCCTTTTTGATATTTCTGATAACAACACAATCTTAAATAAGATAGATGGGTTAGGAATTGAAAAAGAGGAGAGCCTGGTTATCAAGCGAGTGATTTCTCACTCTGGCAAGAATAAGGTTTTTATAAATGGAGGATTGGCTACTCTGGGTATGCTTGCCGGAATAGGAGAGGACTTGATTGCCATCTCAGGACAGCATGAAAGCCAGTTGCTCCTCAATCCTGAAAGGCATATTGACATTCTTGATGACTTTGGCAGCCTCCATTATCTTAGGGAAAAAGTAGGGACCCTTTTTAAGAGACTCCTTAAACTGAGAAATGAGTTGGTTGATCTTACTCATGCTGCCGATAAGAGGGCAGAAAGGGAATCCCTTCTGGATTTTCAACGGAATGAAATAGAAAGGGCAAATCTCAAGGTTGGAGAAGATGAGGATATAAAGAGAGAGAAGGATATCCTTATAAATTCAGAGAAACTCCTGGAGTATTCTAACCATGCCTATAATACCATTTATGGAGCAAAAGAATCTGTGTTGGAGAATCTAAAGGCAGTAAAAAACAATATAAAAGAGATCTCTAAGATTGACAGTTCATTAGGGAAACTTTATGATGCCATGGAATCCTCTATCATTGAGCTGGAAGATATAGCCTTATCCCTTCGGGACTATGCCCAGAAGATAGAATTCGATCCTGCTAAATTGGAGGAAGTGGAACAGAGACTTCTGGAGATCAATAAACTGAAGAAGAAGTATGGTTCCACAATAGATGAGATTATTCAATATAAGGATAGAATACAAAGAGAACTAAAGGATATTTTAAATAGTGAAGACACTATAACCAACCTTAAGAATGAACTCCATGATACAGAGATGGAAATACTGAAGATGGCAGAGGATCTCTCGGATAAGAGGAGAACCACAGCAGAAAAACTGAAGAACAGTATTGAGAAAGAATTGTGGTCGGTGGGGATGGAGAAAACTGTATTTGAGGTAGGCATTAAAAACCACCGTTTTAACACCAGGGGTAATCTGGATGAAAATGTAGATATAGGCGACCTCAGGATTACCGGTAAGGGGATAGATGATGTTGAATTGCTATTATCCCCCAATCCAGGGGAATCTCCCAAAGCCCTTTCCAGGATTGCGTCAGGAGGGGAGTTGTCAAGGGTTATCCTTGCCTTAAAGAGTATATTGGCACAAAAGGGTGGGGTAGAGACATTGATCTTCGACGAAGTAGATGCAGGTATTGGCGGAAGGGTGGCCGATATAGTGGGACAAAAACTCAAATCTCTTTCAAAGTTCCATCAGGTTATTTGTATTACCCATCTGCCGCAGATTGCCCGCTTTGCAGATACACATTACAACATAAGCAAGAAGGTCAAAGATGGTCGAACTGCTACATCGGTGAGGAGATTGGATAAGGAGGAGAGGATAGGCGAGATTGCACGAATGCTTGCTGGAGCGGAGATTACTGAAACGGTTAAAGATCATGCCAGAGAGATGATAGAGACTGTGAACGTTGAACATCGGTAGTTACTTACCGGAAAGGAGTAGAGTTGATGATAAAAAAGATAAACCATGTAGGGGTAGCCGTTAAAGACCTTGACAAAGCGGTTTCTTTGTTTGAGAATGCCTTTGGTGCAAAAGTAATATTCCGAAAGGTCTTCGAGGATCAAAAACTGGAATCCGCCATGGTTTCCATGGGGGAAAACAGGTTTGAGCTTTCGCAGACGATCGATCCTGACGGTGTTATGGGGAAATTCATCGAAAGTAGGGGAGAAGGCATCCACCACGTATCGCTGCAAGTGGAAGATATGGAAAAGGCAATAGCTCACTTTGAAAACCAGGGACTCAAGGTTGTTGGAAAGGGTACTGTGGGTTCGGGGGGGAACAAGATCTGTTTTCTGCATCCGAAAGATATTTTTGGTGTTCTTATTGAGATTATAGAGCCGGCAAAGGGTTGATTATATCTAGAAGGAGGAGGAAAGATGTGTATCGAGTTTACTGAAGAACAGAAGATCCTTAGGGATACCCTGAGAAAGTTGGGGAAGGACAAGCTGGAAAGGCTTACTGTTGAAAGCGACAGGGCGGATAAATTCGACCATGAAAGCCTTAGATTATTAAAGGAAATCGGCATATTTGGGCTGCCTGCCCCTGTTAAGTACGGTGGCTCTGAGGCAAATGCTACCACCCTGACCATAGTCCTTGAGGAACTGGGATACTTCAGTCCCTCAATGGCTTGTACCCTTATTGGACATTTAGCCCTGGTTCGTCCTCTATTCCTCGGAGGGAATGAATTCCTGGCGGAAAGATACTTTACGAAGATGGCAAAGGAGGAATTGGGTGCTTTTTGTCTCACAGAACCGGGGGCAGGATCTGACGCAGCATCATTGAAAACAAAGGCTTCCCTGGAAGGTGATGAGTGGGTTGTCAACGGAACCAAATGTTTTATAACCAGTGGTGGTGTAGCAGATTTTTACGGGGTATGGGCCGTCACAGGTCCAGGCAAAGGAGCGGATGGGATATCCCTTTTTTACATGGACAAGGATGCTAAGGGACTCTCCGTTGGAAAGATAGAAGAGAAGATGGGCATGAGGGGTTCCCAGACGGCTGAGATGATTTTTGAGGACGTTAGGGTGACAAAGGAATATATGTGTGGTGGCGTTGGGAAAGGATTAAAGCTTGCCTTTGAAGGATTAGACCTGGTCAGGTGTGGTTTGGGAGGGGTTTCCTGCGGGTTGGCTCAAGCTGCCCTTGATCAGGCCATTCAGTACATGAAAGAAAGGCACCAATTTGGAAGGCCGATTGCCCAGTTTCAGGCACTCCAGTTTATGGTTGCAAATATGGCGATGAATATAGAGGCGGCACGGGCATTGACTTATCAGACGGCGTCCTTGTATGATTCGGGCTATCATGGGATCGACTTAATTACAAAGGCATCCATGGCAAAATGTTTTGCTTCAGATCTGTGCATGAGGGTAACAACCGATGTAGTCCAGATATTCGGCGGCTATGGTTACATGAAGGATTACCCTGTAGAGAGGATGATGAGGGATGCAAAGCTCCTTTCGATTGTTGAAGGGACAAGCCAGATTCATCATCATATAATAGCAAGAAATTTGTTCAGTTGATTATTGCTCAGTTGTCAGGGGTCAGGTTTCAGGAAAAGGTTTGACTGACATCTGATCCCCGACCCCCGTGAACATTTATAAAAGGAGGTTTTCAATGGATTTTGAGTTAACCGAAGAGCAGAAGATTCTTCAGGATACCGTCAAGAAATTTATGGACAAAGAAGTAGCACCTTTGGTTGATGAGTACGAGAAAAAGAAAGAGATGCCCAGAGATCTTATTAAGAAGCTCATCCCTTTGGGATATGTTGGTGCCCTGGTACCGCCGGAATATGGCGGCTTAGGGCTTGACTATGTCTCTCTTGGAATACTTATGGAGGAGGCCGGCAGGACATGGGGAGCCCTTAGAATAATGGCAAACGGTCCATTAAACCTGATCCCCTATACCATTTGCGTAAACGGTACAGAGGAGCAGAAGAAGAGATTCATCCCGTCCCTGCTCTCTGCGGACAAAACCGCCTTCCTTGCCATAACCGAGCCCAATGTTGGATCTGATGCATCAGGTATAGAGACGAGGGCGGACCTTCAGGGTGACCATTTTATTGTGAATGGTACTAAGATGTGGGTTACCAACGGCAGTACCGCTGATGTAGGGATTATATTTGCTTCTACAGATAAGAGCAAAGGCCCTGCTGGAATATCTGCTTTTATCGTAGATAAGGAAGAGACTCCTTATTCAACTACGGATATAGAGAAGATGTTCGGGCATGCCATGGTTGCGTCTGAGCTTGTGTTTGAAGATGCCAGGGTTCCCAAAGATAATATGTTTGGGCCGGAAGGGAAGGGTTTAAAGATAGCCCTTACAACCCTGAATGAAGGAAGGCATAATGTTGCTATGGGTTCCGTAGGAATTGCACAGGCCTGTATCGATGCTTCGGTAAAATACGCTAAGGAAAGGAAGCAATTCGGTAAGCCCATCGGCAGCTTCCAACTGGTTCAGAAGCTAATAGTGGAGATGGTGGCAGACACCATGGCATCCCGTCTTTTGGGCTATCAGGCAGCCAAGTGTCTGGACACAGGCGGCAGGTGTGATAGATTTTGTTCTGTCGCAAAGCTTTTTGCCTGCGAGGCGGCCTTCAAAACTGCATCCAATGCATTACAGGTTCATGGGGGGTACGGTTACTCGAAGGAGTTTCCTGTAGAACGGTATTTCAGGGATGCCAGAGGGGCGATGATCCCCGAGGGTACCACAGAGATTCAGACATTGATAATAGGGAGAGATGTGCTGGGTATGTCTGCTATTAGGTGATGGTAAATGAGTAAACGGTCAGGTGGATAGGCTGTAGGCAGTTAGCCTGTAGGCTGTAGCCTAACAGCCTTCAGCCTTCAGCCTAAACAACCTGAGTAGTAACGAAAGGAGTTTGATATGGCGAAAGAATCTGCACCAAGGTACTGGGAAGACCTGGAGATTGGGGAAGAGTATACATCTCCCTCCCGAACTGTTACAGAGGCGGATGTCGTGAACTTTGCGGGGCTTTCCGGGGATTACAACGAGCTTCACACCAGTGAAGAGTTTGGCAAGAGTACTATGTTTGGAACCAGGATAGCCCATGGGCTTCTGGGGTTATCTATTGCTTCGGGGCTCTTTACACGTACAGAATTGTGCCAGCAAACAGCAAAGAACCTTATAGCCTTTCTCGGGTTAGAATGGAAGTTCAAAGGCCCTATTAAGATAGGCGATACTGTTACTGTAAAGGTCAGGATAATAGACAAGAAAGAGACGAAGAACCCTGAGAGAGGGGTCTTTGTATTAAAGAGAGAGCTGTATAACCAGAGGGGAGAAGTGGTTCAGGAAGGTGAAACCCCGCTAATGATAAAGAGAAAAAAGTAGAAGGAGGGTAAGTACAATGAGAGTTAAGGATAAAGTAGCAGTTGTGACCGGTTCCGGAAGGGGTATAGGTGAGGCAACAGTACGCAGGCTTTCTGAAGAGGGGGCCAAGGTTGTAATCACTGACATAAATGAGGAAAATGCCATAAAGGTAGCAAATGAGATAAAGGCTAAGGGAGGGAGTGCCATAGCTGTAAGGACAGACGTGACCAAGATAGATGAGGTAGAGGCATTAATGGCAAAAGCGGTAGAAGGGTTTGGAAAACTGGACATCCTGGTCAACAATGCGGGATTCAACAGGGATATGCTTATAAAGGACATGACAGAAAAGGACTGGGATGATGTTCTTGATACAGACCTTAAGGGGGCGTTTCTCTGTGCCAAATTTGCTACTAAATATATGGTAGAGCAAAAATACGGTAAGGTAGTAAATATTTCTTCCAGGGCATGGCACGGAAACCCCGGGCAGGCAAACTATTCATCTGCAAAGGCAGGGATAATAGGCCTTACCAAATCCATGGCATGGGAATTCGGTCGGTACAACATCAATGTGAATGCCATTGCTCCGGGTATAATTGCTACCGAGTTGATGAAGGGTCACCCAAAGTTTGAGATGATAAAGGAAAGACAACTGGCAAATATGCCCATAAAAAGGGTAGGAGAGCCGATAGACGTTGCTAACACAATCCTCTTTCTAGTGTCAGATGAGGCGAGTTTTATTTCAGGAGAGGTGATTCATGTGAGCGGAGGAAGGTTTGGTTGATAGCTCAGGTGGATAGACTGAAGTTTAGGCTATAGGCTATTAGCCTGTAGACTATTAGCCTACTACAGCCTTCAGCCTAAACACCTGATTAGTTATACGAATCGTAAAAAGTCGAAATTGGGATGGCAAAGTAAAAAGCTCCAGATGCAAGGCGCACAAATCCTGAGGAGTGAGGCGTACTTTTAGGGGTACGCCGCAACGACAAAGGATGCAGTGCAACACCGCAGATGGACTTTTTACGAAGCCATCAGTAAAGGAGGATGTTGGGATGACAACAACTAATAACGCTTTGAGAGTTGATACGATAGGGAACCTCATAGATCCAAAGCTGAAACCCTTTATCAAATTGCCGGAGTCTCCCTCTGAAAAGCCCCATCTGATAGGAAGCAAGTGTAGCTACTGTGGGGAGTGTTTCTTTCCTAAGAGGGCTATCTGCCCAAACTGCCTTAAAGATGAGAAACCGGAGGACATACTCCTGGGCAATAAGGGGAAATTATATACCTACTGTATAGTTAAGGCGGCACCGTTGGGTTTTGATGCCCCCTATGCCATAGGATATGTAGATATCCCGGAAGGGCTGCGGATATTCTCACCCCTTACCGAGTGTGATAAAGGAAAGATAAAGATAGGTATGGATTTGGAGCTTATTGTTGACAAGATTCGTGAAGATGAAGCAGGTCAGGCGGTATACGGATACAAGTTTAAGCCTGTTTCCCTTTAAGTAACAGCTCACAGGGATCAGTTAACAGGGTTCAGGAAAAGATTTCCCCGACCCCTGACCCCTATGAACTGTTACCCCTTTATAATGGAGGAATGAGACTATGAGAACTGTGTATATTATTGGTGTAGGGATGACCAAGTTTGGGAGATTTCCTGAATCCAATGTTATAGAGCTGGGAAGAACGGCAGCCTTGAATGCCTTACGAGACGCCGGTATCAATAAGAAGGATATCCAGGTGGCCTATGCCGGACATGCCAGAACAGGGCAGCTTTACAATAGAGAATGCGGGGTTGGGCAGTCTATTCTCTGGGAGTTGGGTATTTCTGGAATCCCTATAAGCAGTGTGGGAAATTTTTGCTCAAGCGGTTCCACTGCCCTGAGAGAGGCGTGGATGGCCGTGGGTACAGGGATGTATGATGTGGCTTTTGCCATTGGTGTGGAAAAACTCACGGGGAGAGCAGGGAAGGGGCGTCCTCTGACCTCTGACGGGGTAGAGTTGCTCACGGTGATGGGGTTCAGTCCCCCCATCTATTTTGGGAATGTTGCAACCCGTCATATGGCTGACTACGGCACGACTCTTGAGCAGTTCGCCATGGTTGCCGTAAAAAACCGCAAGAATGCAGGGCCCAACCCTCGCTGCCAGTATAAAGATCCTATAACGATAGAAGAGGTTCTGAATTCTCCGGTTATAGTAGAGCCCCTAACCCTCTTAAACTGCTGCCCCACTACCGATGGGTCTGCTGCGGCAATCCTCTGCAGCAAAGAGGTTGTTAGTAGATATACCAGCAAACCTATTGAGATAGCAGCCTCTGCCCTGCGTTCAGGGCCCTATAAGAAATGCAAGGACATCACCACCTTTGGGTCCGACCGTATGTCGGCATTAGATGCCTATGAGACTGCCGGTATTGGTCCTGAGGATATTGATTTTGCGGAGGTCCATGATTGTTTTACTATAGCTGAGATTATTCACTATGAAGACTTTGGGTTTTGCAAAAAAGGGGAAGGTGGAAGATTTGTTGAAGAAGGAATGGCAGATATGGGCGGGAAATTACCGGTAAGCCCCAGCGGTGGGCTGATGTCCAGAGGGCACCCTATAGGAGCTACCGGTCTTGCACAGGTGGCTGAAGCGGTATGGCAGCTCCGAGGCGTTGCTGAAAATCAGGTGGAAGGGGCAAAGGTAGCCTTTACCCACTGTGCCGGAGGGTTTCAGGATACTATCGAACTGGGTGACGTTCAGTCCAGTGCAGTAACCATACTCAAGAGGGGTTGGTAGGACATAGCTGACAACTGGTATCTGGGCGCTTATAAATTAAAAAGGGCTAGTCAAAGGGGTATTTTCAGGTGAAAGGTAAAGTTAAAGAAGTATTCGAAAACAGGTTTAATATAAGGGAATACGAAGGGACAGACAAGGTATGTGATTTAACCGAGGCTATAAGAAAGAATATAAAGCCTGGTATGCTGCTG
>JBAZOX010000075.1:0-10928 GCA_041648535.1 Desulfobacteria bacterium
AGTTCGGTAGGATGAACGGGAACCCCGAGATTTGCCAGACATTCAGGATTAGAAAAAGTGACAGCCCAGGGAAGGGTTGTCACTTTACCATAGCAGCAGCCGGCGGAAAAACAGCCCAATCGTCCTATGGCCTGTCCTATAGCTATGGAAGGAGCCATAACGTCAACGGTTTTCCATAGAGACAGATGGTTTTTCCTGATATACCATATACCTACTATCAAGGCCAGGACAAAACCTCCATAGAATACCAATCCTCCGCTCCATATTTTTGCCATCTCCAGTGGATTTTCCATATAATACCGATAATTAATTATGATATACAGAAGACGGGAGCCCACTATAGCGGCAATAATACTATAGAAGGACAGATCAAGGATATTTTCAGGTTTTTCTCCAACACGCTTCGCTTCCCTCAATGCCAGAATAATACCTGTCAAAAACCCCAGGGCAATAAAAACTCCATATGTGTGTATCTTAAAACTGCCTATCTGGAATAGGATTGGGTACATAATACCTCCGGAAATCCCTGTACAACGAACTTTGACGGACTCGTAAAAAGTCTAAATTACTTGTCATTTCAAGCAAAGCGAGAAATCTTTGTTCTGTAACATCCTGAAAACAGAAGATTTCTCCCTGAGGTCGAAATGACAGATTTGACAAATCTGGCTTTTTACGAAGCCATCAACTTTATTGAGTAATATCTTTTCTAAAGACTGTATTGACGATCAAAAAAACCCCTCCGACGGTAATAGCAGAGTCAGCCACATTGAAGGCCGGCCAATGATAAGAGTACCAATGAAGATCAATGAAGTCGATAACCTCTCCCAGCCTGACCCTATCAATCAGGTTTCCAATGGCTCCGCCCATTATCAGAGACAGGCTTGATGTAAGGAGAGTCTCGGTATCTTTTAGGCTTCTCAAGAAAAAAAGGATGATTAGGACAGCTATAATAGAGGTGGTGGCAAAGAAAAAAACCTTAAACCCGGTGCCCTGTGAAGCAAGAAGACCGAAGGCGGCACCAGTATTTCTAACGTACGTTATGTGAATGAAATTCTTTATGATGGGTATGGAGTAGTAGAGCGGGAGAACTCTATCAATATAGAGTTTAGAAGACTGATCCAGTAATATAACTCCCAGGACAATCGCAATTGTTATCAGATATTTTTTCTTCAAGTTCCCTCTATTACCTCAACACATCTCTGGCATATTGTAATATGTTTTCCGTTATCACCTACTGTCGGATCGTAAATCCAGCACCTCTCACATTTTTTACCTGGGGCCTGGCCCACATTGATACTCAATCCATCAACTTCCTCGCTTTTAAATTCACCATTGCCCTCTTCATTATTAAAAAGATTAACCTTAGAAACAATAAAGATTGATTTCAGATCATCAATATAGCCTTTTAAAAATCCGTAGAGTTTTTCAGGTACATAAAGGTTAACCTCAGCATCCAACGAGTGCCCGATAGTCTTATCACGACGGGCTGATTCCAGAGCCCTGGAAACCTCCCCTCTAACCTTTAATAAGGTATCCCATTTAGTTGCCAAATCTTCATCAATGTAATCCTTGTTAGCAGTAGGGAATTGGGACAAATGAACACTCCCCTCTTTACTTCCATCCGATGCTATATGTTTCCATACTTCTTCAGATGTAAAAGAAAGAATAGGCGCCATAAGTCTTACAATAGAGCTTAAGATTTCATATATAGCAGTCTGTGCTGATCTTCTCTCCTTAGAACCCGGAAGAGAAATATAGAGTCTATCCTTCAGGACGTCCAGATAAAAGGCACTCATATCAACCACACAGAAGTTGTGGAGAGAATGGTATACAGTATGGAAAGAAAAGCTATCATAAGCATCCCTGATTCTTATAATAAGCTTCTGCAATCTATGGAGAGACAGTCTGTCAATCTCTAAAAGATTCTTGTATTCAATTTTGTCTTTTGACGGATCGAAATCATATAGGTTTCCCAGTATATACTTGCAGGTATTTCGAATACGGCGGTAGGCTTCAGAGAGCCTCTTTAGTATCTCTTCGGATATCCGAATATCGTCTCTATAATCCTCAGCAGCAACCCACAGTCTGAGGATTTCAGCTCCATATCTCTTTATAATTTCATCCGGAGCAATCACGTTTCCAGAAGATTTCGACATCTTTTTCCCCTGACCGTCAACAACAAAGCCGTGGGTCAATACAGACTCATACGGGGCACTCCCTCTGTTATTTACAGATGTTAACAGGGAACTGTGAAACCATCCTCTGTGCTGATCACTCCCTTCTAAATAAATGTCTGCTGGAAACTTTAAATAGTCTCTGCCCTCTAAAACTGCAGCATAACTCACACCAGAATCGAACCAAACATCGAGTATATCCATCTCTTTTTTAAAATCACTGCCATTGCACTCAGGACATTTGGTGCCAGGAGGAAGCAGCTCCTTTGCCTCTTTTGAAAACCAGACATTGCTTCCCTCTTTTTCAAATTGGTCAGCTACATAGTCTATAATCTCCTTTTTTGCAAGGGTATAACCACAGGAGTTACAATAGAACACAGTAATAGGAACCCCCCAAGACCTTTGGCGAGAGATACACCAATCCGGGCGATTCTCAATCATTCCATAGATTCTATCCTTACCCCAACTCGGAATCCACTTCACCCTATCGATGCTTTCCAGCGCTTTCTTTCTCAACCTGTTCTTCTCCATAGAGATAAACCACTGTTCAGTAGAACGAAAGACAACGGGGTTTTTGCATCTCCAGCAGTGGGGGTATGAATGAGATATAGACTCTTCCTTTAATAAGGCACCTACTTCATCCAGTTTTTTGTTGACCGATTTGTTGGCATCAAATACAAACTCCCCTGCAAAGAACTCCACATCATCGGTGAACCTTCCCTCATCATTAACAGGGGCATAGATTTTTAAGCCATACTCCAGGCCAATTTGGTAGTCCTCCTGTCCGTGGCCCGGGGCTGTATGGACACAGCCGGTTCCTGCATCCAGTGTTACATGGTTGCCCAGAATTAGCAATGATTCCCTGTCTATGAATGGATGGCGACACTTCAGCCCTTCCAGTTTTGTAGAGGGAAATTTTCCTATGACCTTATACTCCTCAATTCCAAGTGTTTTCATAGTCTGTTCCAGCAATCCGTCAGCCAATATAAAGGTTTCATCCCCTGCTTTCACGGCAACATAGGTAAAATCAGGATGAAAGGCAATGGCAAGATTAGCCGGTATTGTCCATGGAGTAGTGGTCCATATAAGGACTGAAACCCTCTGACCGGTGAGTGCGGGAAGTGCCTTGCTAATATCTGAGATTACCGGGAATTTAACATATATAGAGGGGGATTTGTGTTCCTGATGCTCAACCTCAGCTTCCGCCAAAGCAGTCCTGCAGGATGGGCACCAATGAATAGGTTTTTTGCCTTTATAAACACTACCTGTATCTACAAACTTACCAAATTCTCTAACTATGGTGGCTACATATTTATAGTTCATCGTGAGATAGGGGTCATCCCACTCACCGAATACCCCTAATCGTCTGAATTCGTTTCTTTGAATATCTATGAATTTCGTGGCATATTCTCTACATAGTGTCCTTATCTCAAGGACAGACATAGAACGCCTTTTCCCCCCCAATTTTTTATCTATCTCATGCTCTATGGGAAGACCGTGGCAGTCCCACCCCGGTACATAGTAACTATTAAAACCAGACATAACCTTTGACTTAACTATTATGTCTTTTAAGACTTTATTTAGAGCTGTCCCCATGTGAATATGCCCATTGGCATAGGGAGGACCGTCATGAAGGATATATTTTTTTCTATCCTTTGTAAGTTCTTTTATCTTGTTATATAGCTGTTCTTTTTCCCATTCTTCTAGAATCTCCGGTTCTCTTTGAGAGAGATTGGCCTTCATTGGAAATTCGGTTCTGGGAAGGTTCAAGGTATCCTTATAATCCATTATATCCTCCAAAAGGATTGTGAGTACTTTTGCGCAACCTGCCGAGAGCTTTGAAGGAGTCCCCTGAGAGCGAACATCGTCAAAAACCGGAAGTCGTAAATCGTGAATCGTGAATGGATGCTATACCTTTTATTTTTATTTACGACTCGCGACTTACGATCATAGATGGGTCGAAAAATGTATTCTGAAGCGAAAAGGGGTGCTTTTTCAAAGCTCTCATTGTCTAAAAACACTTGATATGCGGATAGATTAAACTAGCATAAATTTAGCTATTGTCAAGGGGGAAATCGTTTTTGATGATTTGCTCTTGGTAGAAATAACAGGGGGTTTATATGTGGAATGTTACGCGAAGGGTAAAAAAGGATAAAAAAAGTCCCCACTCGTGAGAATGGGGACTTTTTCTTCTACGTATAATCCCTAAAATTCCTAGTACATACCTCCAGGCGGCATGCCTCCCGGTGGCATCATATGACCTTTATCTTCCTTAGGCTTCTCCGCTATCATAGCCTCTGTGGTAAGCAACAAGGATGAAACACTGGCTGCGTTCTGAAGAGCACACCTGGTAACCTTAGTAGGATCAATTATCCCAGCTTTAATCAAATCTTCATATTTTTCGGTCTGGGCATTGAGACCAAATGCTCCCTTCTCCTTCTTTACCCTCTCTACTACTACGGACCCCTCTAGCCCAGCATTGTTGGCTATCCACCTTATGGGTTCCTCTAGTGCCCGCTTGACAATATTTACACCAAACTGCTGATCCCCTTCCAGTTTTAACTTTTCCAAAGCAGGTATTACCCTCAAGAGGGCAACACCACCCCCAGGAATGATACCTTCCTCCACAGCCGCCCTGGTTGCGTTTAGGGCATCCTCTACCCTGGCCTTCTTCTCCTTCATCTCTGTTTCAGTAGCAGCACCTACGTTGATAACTGCCACACCACCTATGAGCTTTGCCAACCTCTCCTGAAGCTTCTCTCTGTCATAGTCCGATGTGGTCTCCTCTATCTGCGCTCTGATAGTCTTGACTCTACCCTCTAAGTCACCCTTTTTACCACCCCCATCAATTATCGTGGTGTTGTCCTTATCTATGGTAATACGCTTGGCTGAACCCAAATCATTTAATGTAATCTTCTCAAGATTGAGCCCTAAATCCTCAGAGATAGCCGTACCACCTGTGAGTATGGCTATATCCTCCAACATGGCTTTACGCCTGTCTCCAAACCCAGGAGCTTTTACAGCGGCACACCTCAATGTACCCCGAAGCTTGTTAACCACTAATGTAGCCAACGCCTCTCCCTCTATATCCTCGGATATTATCAAAAAAGGTTTACCCATCTTTGCTATCTGCTCCAGTATGGGAAGCATTTCCTTCATGTTGCTTATCTTCTTCTCATGCAGAAGGATGTAAGGATCATCCAATACCACCTCCATCCTCTCAGCATCGGTAACAAAGTAAGGCGACAGATAACCACGGTCAAATTGCATACCCTCAACAATGTCCAAAGTGGTCTCCATACTCTTGGCTTCTTCAACAGTAATAACCCCCTCTTTACCAACCTTATTCATCGCCTCAGCTATGATGTTGCCTATCGTATGATCGTTGTTGGCAGAGATGGTTCCCACCTGAGCTATTTCCTTCTGATCCTTCGTGGGTTTACTAAGCTTCTCCAGCTCTTTCACCACTACTTCTACAGCCTTCTCTATACCTCTCTTCAATTCCATGGGATTGTTACCGGCAGCTACCAGTTTGGAACCTTCTCGATAAATTGCCTGAGCCAACAGCGTTGCCGTTGTAGTTCCATCACCAGCTACATCACTGGTCTTGGAAGCAACCTCTTTCACCATCTGGGCACCCATGTTCTCAAACCTATTCTCTAATTCTATCTCCTTGGCAACGGTAACCCCATCTTTAGTCACTAAGGGCGAGCCAAAGCTCTTCTCCAAAATCACATTCCTACCCTTGGGTCCAAGGGTTACTTTCACCGCATCCGCCAGGGTATTTACACCCTTTAAAAGCAAATCTCTTGCAGCTTGTTCGTACTTTATCTCCTTTGCCATTTGACAAACTCCTCCTTATAGTTGTGTAGTCTCTATTCTAATATACCCAAGATGTCGTCTTCTCGCATTATCAGATGTTCCTCCCCATCTATCTTTACCTCTGTCCCAGCGTACTTGCCGAATAATATCCTGTCTCCTTTTTTCACATCCAGAGGAAGCTTCTTGCCATCTTCTAAAACCTTGCCAGTTCCTACTGCGATAACCTTGCCTTCCATGGGCTTCTCTTTTGCGGAATCAGGAATGATTATTCCTCCTTTGGTCTTCTCCTCTTCCTCAATCCGCTTTACTATCACTCGATCTTGTAAAGGCCGAATCTTCATAATAATAAAATCTCCTTTCCTTTTAATAAGTTAAATCTCCCTTATTTTGGTTATACAAATAAATGAAATGACTAGATTGAGCACCCTCACCTCCTTGTATACGAATACCAGTATTTATTGGTTTATTTATGCTCCTTTGTTAGCACTCATTCAAAATGAGTGCTAACTGTTTGCATAATATCCATCCTCAATCCAAAAATCAAGGATTGAATTGGATGATTTATCACTGTTAAAAGAAATAGTAGGGAAATCAAGCATAAATAAATCCAGAATTTAAATAATATCAAAGATTATTAAATAATATCAAAGATTATTATCGTGACTGATTATCCATAAATAAGCTTACAAGGTTTGACAAATTTTCTTGAAGGTACACAGCCTAACTTAAATACGTCTCAACTAATAAACCTATTTAAACCTTGACTTCCCTTTTTATTCCATATATGATACCTCTATTAACAGTAGGCAATCTTGTCAAATGCTCCATCCGAACTTACCGGAGCAGCCATGCCTTAGGCAAGATGCGCAAGTATATGTGGACTTTCAGAGCCTGAACGGCGGCTTCACCGGCAATTCCTCCGTATTCATCCTAAACGTCCCAAGATACAACCTGAACCAGCCGGATACATAATCCATGGGCAGTGCTTTGCCTGCTGAGGCAACACGCCTGAGGAAATTAAGGAGATCTATGTTATTTTCATCGTTTGGACTTCATCCCCATCTGTTGAAAGCCCTTCAAGAAAAGGGTTTCGACCAACCTACGCCAATCCAGCGGCTGGCCATTCCGCGCCTTCTACAAGGACATGATGTCATGGCCACGGCTGTAACGGGAAGCGGTAAGACTGCTGCCTTCCTTCTTCCCATTCTTCACCAGTTGATGGGTAAACCCCGGGGAACAACAAGGGCGCTTGTACTTGCCCCCACACGGGAGCTTGCCGTGCAGATAACGGATCATCTTCAGGAAATTGCCCTTTATACGCCCCTCAAGAGCGCTGCTGTCTACGGAGGCGTTTCTCCTGTCCCCCAGGAAAGAGCATTCCGAAAGGGAGTGGATGTTCTTGTCGCCACACCCGGCCGCCTCCTTGACCATCTAAGAAACAAATATGCACGGCTCGATGGCATTAGCCATTTAGTTCTAGATGAGGCGGACCGTATGCTCGATATGGGCTTTCTCCCTGACATCAGACGCATCCTGGGATACC
Source organism: Desulfobacteria bacterium (assembly GCA_041648535.1). GTDB lineage: Bacteria > Desulfobacterota > UBA8473 > UBA8473 > UBA8473 > UBA8473. The sequence goes on from JBAZOX010000075.1 coordinate 7,540, forward strand.
TTCCGGAGCGCCGTCAGACTCTTTTCTTTTCGGCTACCCTTCCTCCACCCATTGTAACACTGGCCAGGGAGATGCTCAAGAATCCTCTTTCCTTTAATATCTCTACGAAGCCTACACCGGCGGTGGGGATCACCCATGTGGCCTATCCCGTAGCGCATGAGCTTAAATCTACCCTATTTCTTGCCCTTCTCAAGCAGAGCATGTCGAAGAGTGTACTTGCCTTTACCCGTACCAGGCATCGGGCCAACCGGCTGGCCGATTTCCTTGAAAAACACGGGGTGGCATGTGCCCGTATTCACGGCAACCGCACCCAAGGACAGAGAACCGAAGCCATGAACGGATTTAAACGTGGGATGTTCCGCGTCCTTGTGGCAACGGATATCGCCGCCCGGGGGATAGATGTGCAGAACCTCGGTCTCGTCTGCAACTTCGATGTGCCACCAGTTGCCGAGGATTATGTTCACCGGGTCGGCCGGACCGGTCGGGCAAGCGCAACAGGTGATGCCTGCACCCTTGTCTCCCCCAACGAGGAGAAAACGCTTCGTTCCATCGAACAGAGTCTTGGCCGTTGTATGCCCAGGCATAAGATACCGGGTTTTGACTATAAAAATAAGCCTTTAGAGCGTTTCGAGATTCCCCTCGACGAGAGGATTGCTGCGATCCGCCTCCGGAAAAAGGGCGAACATGTCCGCCGAAACGAAAAAGCCGAAGCTAAGGGCCATTCGCAAACCGGGCGACGCTTTGCCGGACAGGGTGGACGGGGCATACATAGTACTTCTCAAACCAGTATTACTCCCAGGTATCTTCGAGACAGGGCAGAGGAACCTTCGAAACAAAAGAGGACGGCTTCCCGACGGTTCTCTGCAGAGAGAGGATCGAGGTAGTCGCAGGAGGGAGGAAGCTTCTCGGGAAGGGTGTTTTTTCCCCGGTGTCCGGTTGGGAATAACTACCTTTGATACTGGAGGGTGCCAAGCAGGGCGGCAAAGGTCAAGCTAAATTGACCTTGGAGAAGGGAAGGCACATGGTATCCTTCCAATATGGGTATCCTTTAGTGCTTCGTAATACAACTCAACAGGATGTTTTACCTGGATGGGTAATAATCTCTGGGCCAGCCCGTCCACCAGTTGCATGTGACAACCGGCACAACTGGTTAGCACAACAGTTGCACCAGTCTCTTCTATATCATCTAACTTTTTATCAAGTATCTTTAAAGAAAGGTCATAGTATGAGAGGTTAAAACTCCCTCCCCCGCCACAACACCTATCGGGCATGGACATCTCTTTCAACCTGACCCCCTCTATCAGGTTTATCAACTCCCTCTGTTCCTTATAAATTCCCAGTCCGCGCCTCAGGTGGCAGGGATCATGGTAGGTTACAATGATTTCATCTTCAGGGCTTTGAGTTTCTTTATCCGATATCCTTTTAACCCCAATGATGTTTACCAGATATTCACAGATATCATAGGTTCTATCTGAAACTATCTTTGCCATATTAAGGAATTCCTCTGACTCATTGGAAAGTAATGCAAGATATTGGTGCTTTAAAGTGTAACCACATGTGGCACATGCTACAATCACTGCATCAACATTTAACCCTGACAAGAGTTCCAGATTGCTTTTTGCCAGGGTCCTGAATGTGGATTCATCTCCTGCAGCCATAGCCACAATTCCGCAACAGGATTGGTCTTTGGGAATGATTACCTCAACCCCATGGTTTAAAAGGGTCTTTATAACCGCATCTCCTACCCCAGTAAGAATATAGTTCATGGTGCATCCGGTAAATAATGCTACTCTTCTTCCTGGGCTTTCAGGAGTAATTATCTCCGGCCATTTTTCTTTTAAGGCTTCCCTTGCCAGCGGTAAAACAACTCTTTTGCTATTCAGACCTATGTCCAATCTGGATTTACGGGTGTGGCCAAATCCCGTTGGCACAAAGAGTCTTCCCTGGATAGTTGAAGCAATCTTTACCGCCAAGTTAAAAAGCCGTCTATTTTTCAGAAATATCTTCAGAATTATCCATTTTATAGGGGAAATGCCTCTGATCCTTGCAGCAATTGCCCTTGCCCTCATTACTATATAATCCACCCTTACACCGCTAGGACAGTTCTCAACGCATGTACCACATAACAGGCAACACTGAATCCTTTCAGCCAGAGTTGATGTTAGCTTTAACCTTCCTTCTATCAGTGCTTCAACCAGTGCGATTTTGCCTCGGGCAACCGATGATTCCTTGCCTAACTCCAGGAAGACCGGGCACACAGATTGGCACAAACCACACTTCATACACTTGATAATATCATCTTCCAGTTGTTTAATCATTTCCAGGACATTCATAGTAGACAAAACCAGGGAATCAAAAACTTGGTAAATTTTTGGCAGGGTTGAATGTATTTTGGAGGAAGATAGCCGATGCTTCCTCTGCTTTATTTTCACTCAGCTGTGCTAAAAAGGGTTAGGAAAGGTTTGGGGGTTAGGGACTTATTGACTTTGTAATTTTTCTTTAGCCTCTTCGCTTGTTTTACAATCGATACATAGTGTAGTGACAGGCCTTACTTTGAGTCTCTTCTCTGAGATTTCTTCTCCACATACCTCACAAATGCCAAAGGTGTTTTCATCAATCCTTTCCAAGGCGGCTTTAATTTTCAATATTAATCTTCTCTCTCTGTCTCTAATCCTTAATAGAAAATTTCTATCCGATTCCATAGCAGCTCGATCTGTGGGGTCAGGAAAGGTTTCTTCTTCATCGGTCATTCCAGATACTGTTTTTTCAGCTTCCTGGAGAAGTGTTCCCAACTTGTCATTCAGAAGATCTTTAAAATACGCTAACCTTTCCTTATCCATTCTAGCCTCCCTTATTAAAGGAAAGTAAGATGTAACTACTCAGGTGTTTAGGCTGAAGACCGAAGTGTCCTAACAGTCTTCCACCTTCAGTCTATCTACCTGAGATTTATACCCTAGTGTTTGTGAAAAGTAAAGAAGAAATTAAGATATGGCAAGTGTAATGGTAAAGAAGAGATGCAAGGACTGCAGGTATGAGAAGGAGAGGCAACTTTCTTTTGAGAAGACATTTTACTAAATTGGTAGAAGTATGAAGAAAGAAAAAGGCCAGAATCATTTTTAATTCTGGCCTTTTAAAAGTCCTTTTATGTATAGTAAACACAGATAGTTAGCTACATAGATGTCTTTCTCCATCCTGTTATAGGAATAAATATCATCTTATCTATGTCTGCCTTTAAGACCCTTAGGGCATGTAACCCCTTTCGGCTTATCGGTCCCTGGCTGGTTGGACCGTAAGTAATTGGGGGAACAAGACCACCTGTCTCAAAACCCTTTAAGCTCTCCCCCGCATTTACCAGCCCTTCTCGGGTAAGGTCTCTTCCTACCCTATTT
>JBAZOX010000076.1:0-10563 GCA_041648535.1 Desulfobacteria bacterium
ATCAGTTTGTTTTGTTTGACAATAACGCTAACAAGTTCCTCCAAAACCTCCTTCTTGTTTTTAGAGGTTAACTCAGGAATTATTAAATCTCCGCTTAAAATATCAGCAATCTTCATCAGGTTCCCCGCTTGTATTAATACTCAGGCTCAATTAAACCATAATTCCCGTCTCTTCTCCGATAGATCACATTCACCTTTTCTGAGGAAGCATTGGTAAAGACCCAAAAATCATAATTCGACGATTCTAATTGCATTGCTGCCTCTTCTACAAACATAGGCTTTATGGATAGGTTTTCGCTCCTTATAACCTTTGGTTCCCCTCCCCCTTCAAGACTGTCTGCTGTTAACACATTGATTCTACCCGATAAATTCCCTAAATCAGAATTTATAGTTTTATGTTTCTTCAACCTTTCTTTATACTTACGAAGCTGTCTTTCAATTTTATCCATAACCAGATCGATTGAAGAATACATATTGTCTGTTTCTTCTTTACCCTTTATTACTATCCTGTTAGCGACAAGGCTGATGTCTGCTATATTCCTGTGTTTTTCTACTGATAGGACAACATTTGCTTCAATGGGTCTGTCAATGTATTTCTTTACTCTAGCCACTTTTTCTTCAACATACTTCTTAAAGTCCTCAACAGCATCCATATGTCGAAAGGTTATAGTTATCTGCATTTCTCTCTCCTCCTGCTAAAAAACCCTTTTTCTTTTTGACGAAGGTAAAATATTTAACATCTCACGGTATTTAGTTACTGTTCTCCGTGCAATATTTATTTTTAATTCCTTCAGGATATTAACAATTTTCTGATCGCTATAAGGTTTCTTGGGGTTTTCATTAAGAACAATCTGTTTGATCTTATCTTTGACGCTCTCAGAGGCTATACTTTCTCCTCTTGAATAGTCGATTCCGCTGTTAAAAAAGTATTTCAGCTCAAAGATTCCTTGAGGGGTATGTACATATTTATTTGTTGTAACTCGGCTAATAGTTGATTCATGCATACCAATATCTTCAGCTACGTCTCTAAGTACCAGAGGTTTCAGATGCCCTGTATTTTTCTCAAAGAAATCCCTCTGAAATTTAATAATGCTTTTCATAACCTTATGTATGGTTCTCTGTCTCTGATGGATACTCTTTATCAACCATACCGCAGAACGGATCTTTTCTTGTATGTATTCCTTTGTTATTTTTGATGTTAGGTCTCCCTGAGAGAGGGCATTGCGATAAAAGGAACTTATCCTCAATTTGGGCATACCGTCTTCATTCAGGACTATAAAAAATTCATTTCCCACATTGTAGACATATATATCAGGGGTAATGTATTGGGCTTCCTCCTCATTGAAATGTCTGCCAGGATTGGGGCCCAATTCACAGATTAACCTTGCAGCCTCCACAACCTTTTCCAAAGGGACCCCCAATTTTTTAACGATTATTTGAAGCCTTTTATTTTCCAAATCAGGCATATGATTGGCTAGGATTTCTTCTACAATAGGACTATCTCCAAGACGGTGTTTTGCTTGAATAAGTAAACACTCTTTCAGGTCTCTGGCTCCAACACCTAGAGGGTCAAATTCTTGAATCTGTCTTAAGACAGTCTCAACCACAGATTCATCTACCCCGCTGGTCTCAGCAATATCGGCTAAACTAACCCGAAGATAACCATCCTCGTCTATATTACCAATGATCAGGCTGCCTATTAAATCTTCTGTTTCGGTAAAATTTGAGAGACGGAGCTGCAACGTCAGATGATCATAGAGGGTCATTTTTTTCGTTAGTCTGTTCTCTAATGAAAGGTTCTCATCGTCTTCAATGCCGGAACCAGAACCATCCGGAGTAAAACCACCCGCATAATTTTCCCACTTAATACCCATGTTTGTGTCTTGATTATCAAATGTTACTTCGTTTGTCTTGTCGGGTTCAAGTTCTCTTACCTCGTCACTTTTGTTGGAATTGTCTCCATTAGAAAAATCTTGAACCTCTTCTAGGACTGGATTCTCTACGATCTCCTTTTGAATAAGATCACTCAGTTCTAATCTTGAGAGCTGCAACAGTTTTATTGACTGCTGCAGTTGCGGTGTCATAATTGTCTGCTGGGCCAGTTTTAAGGTCTGTTTAATCTCTAAAGCCATAATACCTATAGTAACCGTTCACGGTTCTCAGTTTACAGTAATTACAACAGCAGGCTTAAGCCCGCTGTTACATAAAGCTTGAAGCATTTTTGATATTGCTTTCAACTCCTAAATGAGTTCTTTTGCATCTATATCAGAGGATATCCCAACCTCTCGTGAAATATATACGTGACCGTTCACGGTTATCAGTTCACGGATACCATGATTTTTTCCAACTGTTAACCGCAAACCGTTAACTGTGAACGGATAATACCTATAATTTAAACTTTTCACCCAGGTATATCTTGCGGGCCTTTTTACTATCAGTAATTTGTTGAGGGTCTCCGAATTCCAGGATTCTTCCCTGATCTATAATATAGGCTTTATCACAAACACCTAGAGTTTCTCGGACATTATGATCAGAAATAACAACCCCTATACCTCTGGATCTCAATTGTCTTATAATATTTTGAATGTCAATAACTGCTATAGGGTCTATTCCGGCAAAGGGTTCATCGAGTAAAATAAAAGCAGGGGAAGTTACAAGTGCCCTGCTAATCTCTACCCTCCTGCGTTCTCCTCCAGAAAGTGAATAGGCTTTATTTTTAGCGATAGAAGCTATGTTTAACTCATCTAAAAGGTCATGTAACCTTTCTTTTTCTTCTTCTTTTGATAACTTTAACGTTTCCAGAATTGCCAAAATATTTTCTTCTACTGTCAATTTACGGAATATCGATGATTCTTGGGGAAGATAATTGATTCCTTTCCTTGCCCGTAGATAGATAGGATACTCTGTGATATCTTCCTCATCCAAGAATACCCTTCCTTGATCCGGTTTAATTAAACCAACCATCATAAAGAAGATGGTTGTCTTCCCAGCTCCGTTGGGACCCAACAATCCGATAACTTCTTCTGTATTGATTTCCAGGGTTATATCATCAACAACCTTTCTATCCCCAAATACCTTTGTCAGACTTTTGGCCGATAGGGTTCGCATTTAGTGTCTTTTTTCTCCTTCATCCTTCTCTATATGAATTGTAGCGTTTACCCTTGTATTTTTATTCCCTTCTACCACACCCCTATCTTCGGCCAAAAAGAGAGTTATCTTTTCCCCCTTTATTAGATTGTCTCCTTCCCAAACTCTAGGATTTCCTGTAAGTATAATTTTATCCTGAGAATTCATAAACACGGCTTTTTCCCCACGGGCCTTTTTGTTCCCCTGATTTATCCTTACATCTCCCTCCGCAACAACCTCCATGACCTTCTTGTTCGTCTTGTCATAAATTACAGATATACTTTTCGAACGTATTGTGAGTCCCCCTCTTTTAGCAACTACATTCCCGGTAAATTTTACAATGTTTTTCTTATTGTCCCCTTCAAGATGATCTGAATTGATTACTATAGGTTGGTCCTTATCATTTAGTTCAAACTTGTCTCCTTTCTGCGGAACTGAGGAGGTATCAAAACCCATGGATGGATATTTGTTAAAGGACAGTACCAAAGCTATAACTATTGCTAAAATCAGGCCTTTTTTTTTAGTCTGTAATTTTACCATAATAGTCCAATCAATTGAAACAATCAATCCGCCTTAAGATTTTTCACTATTGTTGAAACATCATTTAGCACAAAGAACCTTTCTCTGTCAATATCAATGGTCATTCCTACGCCTCTGAGTTCCATCCCATAACCGGTAAATTCAATTTTATCCGGAGTATAGATTTCCCTTTTTTTTGAGTTGTATTTTAATGAATGAGTATGGAATTGATATCGATTGTCTGAACTTACAACCACATTTCCCCATATTTCAATGTCTCTGGTATTAGTTATAACCTTTCCCTCATTTCCAATCAAGGTTAAAGGTTTGGCATCTTTAAAGAATATCTTAACCATGACATCCTTAAGGGTTCCCATATCTTTGTTTTTGAAGTACTGCCCTGAACTTGCCTTAATCTCCCATTCTTTAATGCCTCGATTGGTTTTTACGTAGTGAACATTTTTAATTGTCACATCAGCTTTACTTGTGACCGAATCTATAATTTCTACTTGGTTCCAATGCTCTCCATAGTTAGTTATAATTATTATAACAGCGAAGATTGCTAAGATGATCACTGAGATAATGAAAAATTTTGTCTTTTTCATAGGAAGACTCAATAAAGTGTGGAAGATACTAAATCCTAATTGACTAATCTCTAAACCCTAAACAAGTCAGGGAGTTAGAGAAAGTACTTTTCTGTAAGCATACCCCATTTATCTTGGGCCTTCAAGATCAATTCACATACCTCTCTGACCGCCCCGTTTCCACCATTCTTCATGGTAACGTAATCAACCACCTCTTTGAGATATTCAGACCCATCAACCACTGCCACAGAAAAACCGACTCTTTTTAACAAGGGCATATCAACAAGATCGTCACCAATAAAACATACCTGGTTATCAGCCAACCCCTTCTCTTCCAATATCTTTTCATATACCCTTACTTTATCGAATATCCTTTGATGTAAAATAGAAATACCTAACTCTCTAGCACGATGCCCAACAGCCCTGGATTCTCTTCCACTGATAATTCCCAGCTCAATCCCTGCTCGCATTAGCAGTTTTATGCCATGTCCATCTTTGACATCAAAGCATTTTAACTCCCCACCTTTATCATCATATATTATCCTTCCATCGGTCAAAACGCCGTCCACATCCAGAATAAGGAGTTTTATTGCCTTTGCTTTTTCAATTATTTTATCTTGAGTTCTATTCCCCATGATTATTTTAACCCTTCCTTTCAACTAAATTCAGGAGTCAGGAGCCCTTTAACAATATCGTCAATCTTTCTGATTTGCATTAGTAATTTGGGCAGAGAATCCAGGCTTATAGAATTGGGACCGTCGCATAACGCTTGATCAGGGTCTTCATGAACCTCCATGAATATGGCATCTATCCCAACTGCAACAGCAGCCCTGGAGATATTGGGGACAAACTCTCTCTGTCCGTCAGAAGCTGTACCTTTTCCTCCCGGTAGTTGGATACTGTGAGTAGCATCGAAAACCACAGGGTATCCAAACCCTCTCATAATAGGTAGAGAACGCATATCGGCTACAAGGTTATTGTATCCGAATGAAGTACCCCTTTCAGTTAGTAATATCTTTTCATTGCCAACTGATTCTACCTTTTCAATAATATTCTTCATATCCCAGGGAGCCAGGAACTGTCCCTTCTTCAGGTTTATTACCTTTCCAGTTTTGGCAGTCTCGATAATAAAATCTGTCTGCCGGCAAAGAAATGCAGGTATCTGAAGAATATCCAGAACCTGTGCAGCCTGATCAATCTCTTCAAAGCGATGAATATCAGATAAGATGGGGATCCCCACTTTCATCTTGACCTCGTTAAGTATACTCAGACCTTCTGAGACACCAGGGCCGCGGTAAGAATGAAGGGAAGTCCTGTTTGCTTTATCATAAGAAGACTTGAATATCAATGGAATAGATGATTCGGAGGCTATATCTTTTAGCCGTTCTGCTGTGCGTATTGTCTTCTTATGACCCTCGATTACACAAGGTCCTGCGAATAAAACTAAAGGATTACCGCCTCCTATTTTGATGGTATTCCGGCCGAGAGGGATATCGATATTAATTACCTTTGTCAAGTTTAAACTTCCTTATTAGTTGAGGAGTGATGAACAGAAACTGCCCTTCTGCATTTGTTTAGGGTTTAGAACTTCCCACCTGTTGATCCGACGAAAGGGATGCCTTAATAAATTCCCTGAATAGAGGATGTGGGGTCATAGGACGTGATTTGAACTCTGGATGAAATTGGCAGCCCAAAAACCAGGGGTGAGACTCGATTTCTATTATCTCAACAAGTTCTCCATCAGGGGAAACACCACTTGTTCTCAGCCCTTTCTTAACCAAATCTTCTCTATATTTATTATTAAATTCATATCTATGTCTATGCCTTTCAGAAATGAGTTCCTGCTGATACGCTCTATAGGCAAAGCTATCCTTTGTTAATCTGCAGGGGTAGGCTCCTAATCTCATTGTACCGCCTAAATCCGTATTTTCATCTCTTTGCTGGATTGTGTTGTCCTTATAGTCAATCCACTCTTTCAGTAGACCTATTATTGGGTGCGGGGTTTCTTTGTCGAACTCTGAACTATGGGCATCTTTCAATCCACAAACATTTCTTGCAAACTCAACTGCAGCCAGTTGCATACCCAGACAGATTCCAAAGAATGGGATCTTCCGCTCTCTAGCATATCTAATAGCCTTGATCTTTCCTTCAATCCCTCGATCACCGAATCCACCCGGTACCAGAATTCCACGTACATTGGCCAAAAGTTTATCCGGGTTCTCTTTCGCTATATCTTCTGAATCCACATATTTCAGGTTTACCTTGCAGTAATTGGCAATTCCACCGTGGACAAGGGCTTCGTTTAGGCTCTTATAGGAGTCTTGCAGCGTTACATATTTTCCCACTATAGCAATCTCTGTTTGCCTTTTGGGGTCCTTTATCTTTTTTACCATCTTTTCCCATTCATCTAAAACAGGGGCCCTTGTCCACATATGAAGCATCTCAACAATTTTCTCATCTAATCCTTCACTATGGAAAACCACAGGCACTTCATAGATACTGTCCACATCCTTAGCAGTAATCACTGCATCCTTCTCCACATTACAGAAAAGGGCTATCTTAGACTTTATCTCAGGGGGTAGAAGTCGATCGGTACGACACAGGAGAATATCTGGTTGAATACCTATTTCCTGTAACATCTTTACGCTGTGCTGGGTTGGTTTGGTCTTTAATTGACCGGCGGTAGGGATAAACGGAACCAGGGTCAGGTGAATATAAAGGACATTGTCCCTTCCCAGATCAGTTTTGAATTGCCTTATGGCCTCCATAAATGGGAGACTCTCGATATCTCCTACCGTGCCCCCTATCTCGATGATGGCGACATCAACGTCATTGGCAACTTTCAGTATGTTTTCCTTTATTTCATCAGTAATGTGGGGTATTACCTGTACAGTCTTGCCAAGATAATCTCCCCTTCTCTCTTTGGAAATCACAGAATCGTATATCTGTCCAGTAGTGAAGTTGTTCTTTTTGCTCAATTTGGCGGTAGTAAATCTTTCATAGTGACCTAAGTCCAAATCAGTTTCAGTGCCGTCATCCGTAACAAATACTTCGCCATGTTGAAAAGGATTCATAGTCCCAGGGTCTACATTTATGTAAGGATCTAGTTTCTGGATAGTAACCCTTAATCCCCTGCATTCCAGCAATGCCCCAATTGAAGCTGATGCTAAACCTTTCCCCAAAGATGAGAGTACTCCCCCTGTCACAAAGATCAATTTCGTCTTCATCTAAGAACTCCTGCTGATTGCATTTCCCAGTCTTTTTGTCATTCTCTTCAGTTTTTTTATCCTGTTTTTAAGACTCTTTAATGCTTTTTTATCCTTGTTTTCTAAAGCCTTTTGTTTTTGAGCTTTAAGATCTCTTAACTCTCTCTTTATATCCGTCTTTGATTTTAAAGGTTTTTCTTTTGTTGCTTTTTTATCCTTCTTAGGCTCTACCTTTTTGGGTTTTTCCTTCTTGGGTTCTCCTGATGCTTCTCTAATGGCTTCAATCAATTCAGCTTTTTTCATTGCAGTAACACCGGTTATTTCTGGATGCTTCTTTGCTTCTTCTCGTAATTCCGGAACGGTCAATTTTTCAATGTCCTTTTCCATATTCCCCCCTTAACATAAAGTTTATTATATTTTTATATCATACTAAATCCCTCACTGCAATTCAAAAATCCTAACTAGTGGAATGTCCCTTTAACAGCGCACTTAAGTGCGCTGTTGTTGAGTGCGCTGTTGTTGCTATTGTTGTCACTATGAATTGCTATAATTATTCCCTCCCACTTGATGGAGGAGGGGCAGGGTGGGTATGAAGAATCGCTATATGAAAAGGGGATAAATAAGGTTAATTCAGAGATGCTGCAAAAGGTCGCTAACTCGTTAGATGTTTCTATTGATTTTTTCTTTGTGCCTCTGTGCCTACCTGAATAGTTAAAACCCTACAGTTTATACCCAATCTTTCTCAAGAGCTCTTTTCTGGCCGATTTATCAGCCTCTCCTTCCACACCTTTAGATTTAAAACCATCTATTACCCCCATTATGCCCCTCCCTTGCTCGGTTTCCATGACTACTACCTCTATGGGGTTGGCTGTGGCACAGTAGATAGAGCATACCTCCGGGCACATCTTAATAGCATTTAAGACATTGATTGGATAGGCATCCCTCATCACCACTGTAAAGGTGTGTCCACAATCAATCTTAGCGGAGATCTCGAGAGCAGTCTTTTTAAGCAACTCATCATTTCCTTCTGACCTTATCAGACAGGGGCCAGATGCCTCTGAGAAGGCTATCCCAAACCTGGCAGATGGCACTGTGTTTACCATTACCTCATAAAGGTCCTCGGTTGTTTTGATAAAATGGGTTTGTCCCAGGATTACATTGCACCCTTCTGGTATGTCGATCTTTACATTTTTTAGATCCATTTTACCCTCCAAATCTAATGTTCGTGGATTGTGGGGTCTGCCCCCGAATCAGACTTGCCAAATATACCAAAGAACCATCCGCTGTCAAGGGTTTTCCTTGTTATTCTGTGATTCAGACGTTAGCCTGAAAGTAGATAATGGCTAGAGATTAGACACTCCAAAGGTTAATCTACCTATATAGAAAAAAGTCTAATGTCCGAAGTCTGAAATCCAGAATCTGAATTTGCAATTTTCTTGACAAAGATATTTACATTTTCATACTGTTTTGTTATGTTTAAAAACCTGGAGGGTTTTAGATGAAAGACATGATTCCCCCTTGTCACATTAGAATTGATAGAGAGGGGGACTGGTATTATAAAGGGGCTCAAGTTATACGCAGAGACATTTATCTTTACTTCAATAAACACCTTGCAAAGGAGTCCGACGGAAGGTACTTGCTTCACATAAATAACGAGAAGTGCTATCTCGATGTTGAAGATACCCCTTTTGTTGTAAAGAAAGTGGCTTTTCAGGATGTTTTTAAAATAGTTCTGAATGATGAAAGTGAAGAGGCCTTACGGTTAGACACCCTTTGGATTGGCAGAGATAATGTTTTATACTGTGAGGTGAAGGATAAAAGGTTCTATGCCAGGTTTAACAGACCATCCTACTACGAGTTGACGAAATACATAGCCTACGATGAGGCAAAGGATAAGTACTTTATCCCTGTTGATGGCATTAGGTATTATTTGGAACAGAGATAGTTGAAGTTAACGGTTTACAGTTCACGGTTCAGAGTTTAACGGTGAACAATGAACGGTGAACGCTACTATAGTCGGGTCAGACCCCAAATCCCTCCAAATATGAATAAGGGGACAGAATTTCCATGGCGATCTTAGCACCATTCAGGGGAATTTTATATAATCAAGAGAAGATGGAAGATATATCACTGGTTGTTACTCCTCCCTATGATGTTATTTCAAAAGAAGAACAGGAAAAATACTATCAGAGGCATCCTAATAATATAATCCGTTTGGATTTAGGGAAAGACCTTCCCGGAGACAATGATCAGGCAGACAAATATACCAGGGCGGCTGATTACTTAAAAATATGGCAAGAAGATGACATTTTGGTAAGGGATGATCTCCCCTCGATATATTATTACCAACAAGAATTTACCTTAAAGAGGGAACAAAGAAAGACAAGGAAAGGTTTTATCGTTCTTGTAAAGCTGGAGGATTTTAGCAGTGGGATAGTACTGCCTCATGAAAAGACTATGACAGGCCCCAAAGCCGACAGATTAAAATTGATGGAATCCTGCAATGCAAACCTAAGCCCGATATTTTCTCTGTATTCTGATCCTGAAAAAAAGATAGATAGAATTGTTGAAGGAAGACAAGATGTTTCCCCATTTATTGATTTCTTTGATGACAAAAAAACAAGACATCAGTTATGGAAAATACATGATAAAGAGATTATACATAATATAACCAATGCAATAAAAGAGTTGCCCTTATTTATCGCTGATGGCCACCATAGATATGAAACTGCCCTCAATTATTCTATAAAAATGAGGGAAAGAAACAAGAGTTTTAACGGCAACGAGGCTTATAACTATGTAATGATGTACCTATCAAATATGGATGACGAAGGGTTGGTAATTCTACCCACTCACCGTCTTGTGTATAACTTAAATAATTTTAATCCAGACCTTTTTTACAAAAAGGCTGAAGAGTATTTTCACGTGGAGAAATTTGTATTTAACGGCAACAATGAGTTGGCTATTAGAGGAGAGTTATTTACAGAGCTGGAAAAACGGGGACAAACACAGCATACCTTTGGTATGTATGTGAAAGACGCAAATTATTACAGTCTTTTGACCATGAAGAATGAAGACCTTTTGAATTCACGGGTGATGGATAAGATTACCCCTCTTCTTAGAGGGCTG
>JBAZOX010000077.1:0-10536 GCA_041648535.1 Desulfobacteria bacterium
CCATAGAGAGCGCTATGAACTATAGATATTTGAGGAGGAAAGGCGTAACAGTCAGGAAGACCATAGATGTCATTATTGGAACTTTCTGTATCCACCACCAACTAACATTGTTGCATGACGACAGTGATTTCGACTCGATGGTTAAATTCTTAGGCTTGGAGATAATCGACACATAACGAATCAATCCACCGGACACTCGTTCACTCACCCCGGATTCTTCCCGCTTCTGGCCTAAGGACGAGTATGAACCAGACAAGGCTCAGAAGAGTTTCGATAAACAGTTCCTAAGAGACTACCTGCTTTCTGTAAATTGGGATAAGACCTCCCCTCCCCCTGAATTGCCAGAAGATATAATAGAAAAGACCAGAGAGAAGTACTTAGAGGCTTTAAAAAGACTGGTTGTATAAATAGCGATTTTGATTTCAGTAGGACAATGAACTCAGCGAGCTTTGCAAAACTATTTATATTTTAAAAAAGTATCTCTGAGAGCGAATTGCATAGATTTTTTGGGGGACACCTCTTAGCGAGCATAATGTAGAAAATTCACATGTTTGAGCCCGAAGGGCGAGTTTGTGAATTTTAATGAGGCGAGCTTAGACGGGTCAAAAAATAGATGCTGAAGCAAAAAGGGGTACTTTTTCAAAGCTCTCTCAGCATGAAGAATTCTCCTATTTCTGTATATTCTGTATTTTCTACATCCATTCCTTACTATCCAACACATGCCAGTTCGAGTCTGCCCTTCCATCTCTCCTTAAGTATCTCCTTTAGGTATCTATGAGACGGATCTGTGAGGTTTGGATCCTTTTCTACCACTTCAAAGGCCTCCTTTCTTGCCTCCTGAAGCACCTTTATATCTCTAACAATATTTGCCACCCTGAAGTCTGGCAGTCCAGACTGACGTGTCCCCATGAAATCACCCGGTCCTCTTATAGCAAGGTCCTCCTCGGATATCTTAAACCCATCGGCAGTGCTTTCCATTATTCTGAGCCTCCGCCTGGCATCATCTGATTTGCTGTACTGGGCAAGGAGAAGACATAGGGAGGGGAACTCACCTCTACCGATTCTCCCCCGCAATTGATGGAGCTGGGACAATCCAAACCTTTCAGCATGCTCTATCAGCATAACTGATGCATTGGGTATATCAATCCCAACTTCAATCACAGTTGTTGAGACTAAAATATCTATCGTTTTTTCCTTAAACGCCAACATAACATTCTCTTTTTCCTCGTACTTCATCCTTCCATGGAGCAGACCAATATTGCACTTTGGGAAAACGTCTTTCTGAAAGTGCTCGGCCATCTGGGTTGCATCTTTCAAATCCAGCTTTTCAGATTCTTCCACCAGGGGATAAACTACATATGCCTGTCTACCCTTTTCTGTCTCCTTACGTACAATTTCGTACACCTTTTCCCGATCTCTTTCATGGTACAACTTTGTAATTACAGGTCTCCTGCCTGGGGGCATTTCATCAAGTATTGAAACATCCAGATCCCCGTATACAGTCAATGCCAGTGTCCTTGGTATTGGCGTTGCAGTCATTACCAATATATCCGGATTATACCCCTTTCGCTTCAACATCGCCCTCTGTATTACCCCAAACCTGTGCTGTTCATCAATAACTCCAAGCCCCAACTTATTAAACTCAACGGTTTCCTGTATAACAGCATGAGTACCTATAGTAATATCGATACTGCCCTCTTTAATGGCATTAAGAATCTTATCTTTCTGTGTTTTTTTTATACTACTGGTAAGCAGAATTGCTTTTACACCAAATTCTTTGGTCAGATGTTGAATATTAGAGAAGTGCTGTTCAGCCAAAATCTCGGTGGGGGCCATAATACTGACTTGATAACCATTCTCCAGTGCTATTAAGGATGAGATCAACGCCACAATAGTCTTACCACTTCCCACATCTCCCTGAATGAGTCTGTTCATTGGACAAGGACGTCTCATATCCTCTTCAATCTCAGTAACCACCCTTTTTTGCGCATTGGTCAGGCTAAACGGTAAAGACTTTATCAGCCTATCTCTATTCTCTCCGGTAATATCAAAGGCAATCCCTTTCTCAACTGTAACCCCCTTCTTCTTGAGGGCTAATCCTAATTCTAGAAAGAAAAACTCATCAAAGATGATGGTTCTGTAGGCAGGGGACCTGCCAGATACGATATCTGAAAGGTTATGGCCATGTTCTGGAGAGTGTAACTCCCTTATAGCTTCAGAAAGCTCTGTTAGGTTCTGTCGGAGGCATATATATGAAGGTATAGCACTTTGTATAGAATCCGAATACCTATCCACGATGTTTTTCATTATCTTCCTTAGCGTTTTTTGGTACAGTCCTTCAGATTCAGAGTAGACAGGTACAATGCGATTGAAATTGAGAGAATCACTTGTATCTTTAACGACCTCAATATCTGGATGGTGAACCTCTTTTTGAAAGCGATAAACCTTTATTTCCCCAGACAGGATCACCTTTTGCCCTTTTTTAAACATATTTTTAAAGTGACTATGACTATAGACAAACCACTTGGCTGTGATAGTACCACTCTCATCTTCCACAATCATCTCGAAGACTCCTCTTCGATTCTTTTTGTAAGAGGTGGCTCCCAAGGCTATTATCTCCCCCATGACTGTCTCGGTTTTTCCAACCTCAAGTTTTGATATCGGCTTTATACTCCTTCTATCTTCATACTTTCTGGGAAGAAAATAAAGGGCATCTTCAACGGTTTCAATTCCCTTCTTTTTCAAGACACTTGCCAATTTAGGACCAACACCCTTCATAAATTGAATAGGCGTGGACAGCTCTTTCCTCTTCTTTAAGAACTCAGTCAATGGAACTTCTTTTTCTAATGACGGCGGGCACCGGTTATCATCTTTTATTCGTTCAAGTACCCTCAGAGAATCCATAACCCTAATCTTCTTTGAAGAGATATCTAAGGAATCAAAACCTGTAAAGTTTCTTGCCAACCCCTGGATAAAGCTGACCTTCTCTGAGTCTAAAGGCAGGGACAGAGCCTGCCTGGCTAGATTCATAACGTGGATTTCCAAACCCTTAACAATCTCAAGATTGGCAAAGGAGTTCTTTGAAACATAGTCCAGTGGTTTATGTAAGGCTGCAATAATATCCCCAAGTTCTCTCATAGTAAGTTTCTGTTTTTAATTTAGTTTTAATTTCAACTCGTTACACATAAATCTAATTTGCTTCTATCAAAATATTCTAGTCTTGACAAGAAAAAAGGTTTGACATCTTAAGAGGTACAGGCTAATATTTAGAGGCTGTAAATTTACATATATTTAATCATGATAATTATGAAGACAATGGGCGGTCGGGTAATCTTACCCGGCTTTTGTTCTTTTATAATCGTCGGATAAGAAATCTTCCTGTGTTGAGGGATTCCCATAGAATCTGAAAAGGAGTGGAAATTGGGTGAGAAAAACACATACAAAAACGCGGGTGTGGATATTGACGCAGGCAATGAATTTGTAAAAAAGATAGCTCCCCTGGTCAAATCCACATTTAGACCTGAAGTTATGACAGAAATCGGTGGGTTTGGTGGTCTATTTTCATTAAATACAAGAAAGTACAAAAAGCCAATTCTTGTATCCTCTACCGATGGAGTCGGAACCAAGTTAAAAATTGCATTTATGATGGATAAGCACGATACTGTTGGGATCGATTTGGTGGCCATGTGTGTGAATGACATAATAACCTTAGGTGCCGAACCTCTTTTCTTCCTGGATTATATATCTACAAGCAAATTGGTGCTAAATAGAGCTGAAGAGATCATTAAGGGGGTTACCGATGGATGCAAAGAGGCTAACTGTTCCCTGATAGGTGGAGAAACTGCCGAGATACCGTCTTTTTACAAAGATGAAGAATATGATTTAGTAGGTTTTGCATTAGGGGTTGTTGATAATGATAAGATTATCGATGGCTCTGCTATAACCGTGGGGGATAAACTGATAGGAATTGCCTCTAACGGTTTACACAGTAATGGATACTCTCTGGTCAGGAAGATACTATTTGATGATCTTAACCTGGATATAAATGCTAAAGTAGAAGGTATCCAAAGCCCACTCGGTGAAGAACTGCTTAAACCTACAAAGATATATGCAAAGGCTATTCTGAATCTGATAAGGGATTTCAACATCCAGGGGATGTCCCATATTACTGGGGGAGGATTGTTAGAAAACATACCACGGATACTGCCCCAAAGCTGCCAAGCACTGATATATAAAGATTCATGGGAGATTCCTCACATATTCAGGTTTATCAAAGAGAAGGGAAATGTTGACGAATATGAGATGTTTAGAACCTTCAATAATGGTATAGGAATGGTGGTAGTCGTATCCCCCCCTGATGTCGATGAAGTTCTTATAAGGCTAAAAGGTTTGAAAGAAGAAGCATATATTATCGGTGAGATCACCAGGAGAGAACAAGAAGAGCAATCCATTAAATTTCTTTGATGGAAGAAGCCCTTGGTAAAGATATGATTGTTGTCAGCGCCT
Organism: Desulfobacteria bacterium; assembly: GCA_041648535.1. GTDB lineage: Bacteria > Desulfobacterota > UBA8473 > UBA8473 > UBA8473 > UBA8473. Next base: position 4,507 of record JBAZOX010000077.1, read on the forward strand.
GCCTGGTAGGAATCAACTGCAGGTATGATAGTTCTAGTAAGACCAAACCTGAGCTTCTTGATCTTTTGGAGAAAAAAAGGGCTGTGCCTGTCTGCCCCGAACAACTGGGTGGGCTTCCCACGCCTAGAACCCCTGCTAAAATCCAAAGTGGGGACGGTTACGATGTCTTGAAGTCCGGAGCCAGGGTTATAGATATAAAGGGCAGAGATGTAACCCCACAGTTTATAAAAGGTGCTATTGAAGCTTTCAATATTGCCATGTTGGTAGGGGCTGATAAAGCAATCTTAAAGGATAAGAGCCCTTCATGTGGTGTTAATTACATCTGGGATGATGATGGTTTAAAAGAAGGAAAAGGGGTACTAACGGCACTTTTAATTAACAATGGAATCGAGGTAACTACTCAGGCACAAAGTGGCAAAGGCACATAGGCACAAAGCAGAGCGGAGCAGGGTCGTTTCGTTGTTTTTTCCTACTTTGTGCCTTTGGTGCTTTGTGCCTACCTGAATAGTTACCAATAGAGTTGTGAGGTCTATAATGGCAAGAGTATGTGAGATATGCGGAAAGGGTCCATCATTTGGTAATAATGTCAGCCATGCCAATAATAAAACCAAAAGGAGATGGTACCCAAATATTCAAAAGGTAAAAGCAGTTAGAAACGGGGCGGCAAAAAGGATTAAAGTCTGTACCCGCTGCATAAGGTCTGGATTTGTCACCAATGTCTAATTAGTTCATGTTCTCAGTCTTTCAACATTGATAACGCCTTTGATGTTTTGCATGGAATTAATTATATTCTGAAGGTGCTTTAGATCACTTACCTCAACCTCAAATATACTCACTGCCTTTTTCTCCTGAGTGGTATGTATCTGTGCATTTATAATATTGGCCTCAGATAAAGCAATAGAGGAGCTCATGGCAGCAAGCAGCCCCTTTTTATCTACACAGACAACCCTGATTCTAACCAGATGCATTGATTTATCTTCTATATCCCATTCCACATCTATAGTTCTCTCAGATACATTATGAAGAATAGTGGGACAGTTAGAGAGGTGAACGGTAACCCCTCTGCCACGAGTAATATATCCGATTATATCATCACCGGGGAGCGGGTTGCAGCACTTTCCAAAGCGCACCATTATATCCTCAACGCCTCGTATCTTAACACCGCCGCCATCTTTTTTGCCTGCCTTCTTGGTAACCTTTTGTAATATTGCCTCCTCTGTAAACTCCGTATCTAATCTCTCTTGCGGTATTATTCTATGTATTATTTGCTTAACAGAAAGCTTTCCATACCCCACCTCAGCCAGCAGGTCGTCCACATCATGGAGACCAAACTCCTCTGCTATTACCTTCAACTCACCCGTCTTTGTAAGCTTTGAAGAGTTGAGTTTGTATTTTTTAAACTCCTTTTCACAGATTTCCAACCCCAGTGAAATACTCTGCTCGCGTTGATTGGTTTTCACCCAATGCCGAATCTTTGCCTTAGCCCTGGATGTCTTAACAATCTTTAACCAGTCAATACTGGGATGTTGATTGGAGGAGGTTATTATCTCCACTGTATCGCCGTTTTTTAACTCGTATTTTAAGGGAACAATCTTGCCATTTACCTTAGCTCCATTACACTGATACCCTACATCGGTATGAATGCTATAGGCAAAATCCAAAGGAGTAGCACCTCGGGGGAACTCCTTTACCTCCCCTTTCGGGGTAAAGACATATACCTCTTCTGGAAAAAGATCAACCCTAACCGATTCTAAAAACTCTCTTGGATCTTTCATGTCCTGTTGCCATTCCAGAAGTTGTCTCAGCCAGGCAAACTCTTTGTCTGTCTTTTCCCCAATGTCCTTCCCCTCTTTATACTTCCAATGGGAGGCTATCCCTTCTTCTGCAATCCTATGCATCTCTCCTGTTCGTATTTGGATTTCGACCCTCTCCCCGTGAGGCCCTATAACTGTGGTATGGAGGGATTGATACATATTGGCTTTCGGCATGGCTACATGGTCTTTGAACCGACCAGGAACAGGTTTCCACAGGGAATGAATAATTCCCAGGGCTTCATAGCATTCCTGAACACTGTCAAGAATGATTCTGAAGGCAATAACGTCATAAACCCGATCAAACTCTATGTTTTGCTTCTTCATCTTCTGATATATACTATAGATATGCTTTAATCTCCCCTCCACATGGTCTTTAAGGTTATACTCTGCCAATCTATTGGAGATAATAGTTTTTACCTCATGTATATAGGCATTCCCCTCTTTCTTCCTTTTTACAACCTTACTCATCAGGTCATAATATACTTCTGGTTCCAGAAACTGTAGGGAAAGATCCTCAAGCTCAGCCCTAACCCAGCCTATACCCAACCTATTTGCCAATGGGGCATAAATATCCAGGGTTTCTTTAGCAATCTCTTTCTGCTTTTTTGGAGAATGGTACTCCAGTGTTCGCATATTATGAAGCCTATCGGCTAATTTTATAAGTATAACCCTTATATCCTTAGCCATTGCTATCAGCATCTTTCGAAAATTTTCAGCCTGCTGTTCTTCATGAGTTCCAAAGGTAATCTTACTGATCTTTGTAACTCCATCAACCAGGGGACTAATCTCTTTACCAAATAACTCTTCAATCTCCTCTAAGGTTGCAAAAGTATCTTCCACAGCATCATGTAACAGCCCAGTAGCAATAGTTGCAACGTCTAACTTGAGATCAGCAAGAATACCTGCTACTTCCAACGGATGGATGAGATAAGGTTCACCTGAGAGCCGAACCTGTCCCTGATGAATCTTGGCAGAGAATACGTACGCCTTTTCAATCAAATCGACATCTGTATCAGGATTATAAGCATGTATTTTGTCTATAATGTCATTTAATCTTATCATATTCTTCTAAAAACTAAAAAAGCCGGGCATATTAAAAATACCCAGCTTTTTATCAGTTTCAAATGTTATATATCTTCATATTTCATCTTCTATCGTTTCCTCAGTTACTTCTGCAACAGAGGCACATGTTTCCCCAAAGAGTATAGACAGGAATAGATACACATAAAACAGAGCTATCGGTAAGATAAGATATTTTACAATGGGAACAAAAAGAAACAGAGCAACAAGTATTATCGCTCCTATGCCGACGAGATAAGAAACGAGATAGCTATCCAATCTTTCTTTCACTTTGTCCAAAATAAATCCAATTTTAAAGGCATCTCCAATCTGTTCTCCCCCTAATACATAGCTGGCAATGGCCATGGGTAAAAAGAACGTAATCACCAATCCAACTGCAAAACCAATAATGAGTAAAAGAGCACCCAGAAAACTGGCAAGCCACCCTTTGGTTATTAAGATTATACCTAAAACGGTGATAAAGCCTGGAATAAAACTATAACACAAGCAAATTACGGCAATGACCAATCCTTTAATAAACAGATCACCCCAGTTTCTCCATTCCGGCATAGTAGCATCTTCCTTCTTCAAGGTGCTCTTAAATACCTGGTAGGCATAACCAATCGAAAGAAAATTTATAATAGGGATTAAATTAAGCACTCCTCCTACAATAAGCTTTTGCAACCACTGCTCATCATTAAATGGAAACTTGATAGCCTTTTCTATATTAGCCATACACAGAACCTCCTTTTGGAAACGCACCACCTATAAAAATAAAAGTTTTGGGGAATTGTCCTTTTTTCGTTCGGGTATCTCAAAATCCTGATCACCTATAGATAATTAAGGGAAAAGGGAATTTTTCAGTGTGAACTAATTAATATATATCTGTAGTTGTTTATAAGACCATAATTGTTACCGTCTGTCAAGGGAAAAGGGGCTAATCCTTTGGAAGTGGGTAGAGTTGCCTATTACGAAAGCCAAAGCACATCCCCACAAAGATTGGATTTACGTGGGCGTGAAGAAAAGACCTCGAATTGCTGCTTCTCTTTCTCTAGCAGTGTGGAATCACCATGTCCGGGGAATACCTGTATATCCCCTGGCAGCACAAAAATCTTGTTGGTTATGAATTCAACTATCTGCTTAAATGCCGATGGCGACGAGGTTTTGCCCGGGCCACCCGGAAATATAGTATCGCCAGATAGCAGATAATTACCAGTCAGAAAGCATATACTCCCAGGTGTGTGTCCAGGGGTATGCAACACCTCGAGCTTTACGTTCCCAAAAGTTACCACATCACCATCATTGAGAAGTATCTCCGGGACTGAAGGCAAATTTGCACTGTCCGCAGGGTGGGCAGCGATTGGAACTTTAAGTTCCGACTTTAACTGGGAAAGAGCACCGAGATGGTCCCAGTGGTCGTGAGTGATTAGTATGTACCTGGGATTTGTCCCCCTCAGCCGTTCCATAACTTTCGTAGCTTCCCCGGGAGCATCCACCAAGACGCTATCTTTGGTCAATTGGCACACTACGATATAAGCGTTCGTGCCAAATGCCCCTAATTCCAGCCTCTCAATTTGTACAATACCATCCTTTGCCACGATTGCCATTTTTGCACCTCCAATTTAAATGTATTTCTCCCTGTCTGTTTACCATTCTTCTTCCTCAATATTTATGAAGATGTCAAGAATTAATTATATTTTTCTAAGCTTAATGCCACGTAAGAGAGGTGTATTTGTTGAATTATTGTGTGCATTCTTCCCTACATTCTTACAACAAGGAACGTCATCTTTTGGATAAATATTTTGCCAATTTGGTTGGGCAAGGTTTAGATTGATCCGCATAAGACGCGGAATTTCAGTTTTCGGTCAGTATAACCCGCCTTTGTTGCGGCTATGATAATAGCGATATGCCTATAAATATTAGATCGTTGTGTCTTTTGAAATAATTTATCAAGGCGTATTATGCGGATCAGCATAAAAACCTCTGCAATGACCTCAAAGTCCATCAAAGGGGCTGCAAACATCAGCCGGTCCGCGGTTGAGGACATGGGTATAGGTCATCGTCGTTTTGACGTCATTATGGCCAAGTAGTTCCTGTACCGTTCGGATATCATAACCGTCTTCGAGCAAATGAATGGCAAACTAATGCGTATATGTAATGCATCAAAAAAAACGCATGAGAATTTTGATGGGCCTGTCGAAATACGGACTTAAAAGACCACATTACCCCTGGTTTGTCAATGAACTTTAGTGGGAATTTAGTGGTTTACCTGAAATTCTGGTTTTATAATCGCAACCATCACCCATAACCGTGATTTAGGGCACTGCTTCCCCCTTTAAATAACAGCACAGGGCTCTTGCAGTGAAGTCGAAGAAGAAAACTTTTCTCAAATACCTGGAAATTTTTTCCGCTTTATCGGCTTAATTAGTCCGTCCTGAAAAAATGAAAGATTTCCTTTGGAGCGAACATGAGCAGGATTATTAAATCGTTTACCGTTCACCGTTAAACCGTGAACAGTGAACCGTGAACCGTTTTTAAAATGCCTGAAGCGAGTCATAGATGGGTTAAAAAACCTGCACTAGAGAGCGGAAAATGGGATTTTTCAGTGTGAACTAATTAGAATATGAATAATAACAATATTGAATTACAATTAAACCATTTAGAATACTTAGATATTATGAATTCTTTCTCCTGCTCTTTTGCTCACGGCACAATAAATGCAATCTTTAAAAAAAATAAGGACGGGGAGAAGCAAAAAATCGTTCAGGATATTAACTAGCGATTTAGTGCCGACTGATATTGAAAATAAACAAGGGGGTATACGGAATTAAAATAAGGCGTTACGTGCAGGTAGAAGGAAAAAATAAGGGTCGCAGCAGTGCGGGCTTGGAGGCTCACCATCATAAGGATACTGAAGAAGGCGCACTACAGACTTCAATAACAGAGGAACTTCAGGATATTGAGGCCGGGTTGGGCAGATTGTCGGAGCAGACCGCAAAATCGAAGAAGGAACCAGGGACCTCGTATCCCTATGATTCTTTTTCTGACGTTAATTTGACCAATGAAGAGGAATTTGACGACCAGATGAATGATATAATGGATACTTCGAGTTGGGCGATTCCATGGTCTGACCTTATGATGACCATGTTCATTCTTT